>NZ_JBSHMJ010000006.1:0-155137 GCF_053645265.1 Dietzia sp. NPDC055343
GGGTGGTCGTCGCAGGGGAACCAGCTGGCGGCCCCGTTGGGCTGGTTGGCCACCAGGACACCGTCGGTCAGTTCCTCCCAGCCGACCTCGCCCCAGGCGCCGCGGATGGGGCGCGGATTGCCGGCGTAGCGGATGGTCAGCGTGAACGCCGATCCCACCGCGAGCGGCTCGGAAGGGGTGACGGCGAGCTTGCCGCGGGGCCGGCTGTAGCGGGCGACCCGACCGCGGTCGAGCGTCACCTTGGAGACGTTCAGGTGCGGCGACAGGTCGAGGAGGAGGGAATCGAGGGGTTCGGTGGCGGTGGCGGTGATGACCGCCTCGCCGCGCAGGTTGTTGGAGCTCATCTTGTATGTGAGGTCCAGTTCATAGCGGGTCACCCTGTACCCGTGGTTGCCGGCGGACGGTAGGTAGGGGTCGACCGGGTCCGCCCGCGACGGGTTGCGGGGTGCCGCGATCTTGGCGACGAGGTCCTTCTTGACTGCCCTGAGTTCCATGACCTGCGCGAGTCTAGTGGACCCCGTGGCCGGGTCCCCGTCGCCGTTTCTGAGCCCTCAGCCCCGCCACGGTGAGATGGGGTTTCCCTGCCAGCGGGTGCCTGCTGGGATGCGGTCGCCGCGCATCACCAGCGAGGCCGGGCCCACGGTGGAGCCGGCCCCGATGGAGGAGGCGGGCAGGGTCACGCAGTGGGCGCCGAGGGTGGCGCCGGCCTCCAGGTCGACGGTGTCGATCTGCATGATCCGGTCGTGGAACAGGTGGGTCTGGACGACGCAGCCGCGGTTGACGGTGGCGCCGTCGCCGAGGGTGATCAGGTCGGCCTCGGGAAGCCAGTACGACTCACACCAGACGCCACGACCGAGGCGCGAGCCGAGGAGACGCAGCATCGCGCCCAGCACCGGCGTGCCGGAGGCGGGGCGCGCCATCCACGGTGCGGCGAGAAGCTCGACGAAGGAATCGGCGACCTCGTTGCGCCAGACGAACGACGACCACAACGGTTGCTCACCGGCGCGGATACGGCCCACGAACAGCCATTTGGCCAACACCGCGAGCAGCATCGCGACCAGGCCCGCGTAGGCGAGCACGAGCCCGGAGGACACCGCGGCCACGGCGAAGCCCCACTGCTGGTGGGCGGCCTGCATCAGGACGAGGACACTGCACAGCAGCAGGAACGACATCCAGACGGGGATCAGGCGCAGCGTCTCCCACGCCCCGCGGGCGGCCTTGAGGCGGCGCGGTGGCTGGTAGGTGCGGGCGTCGTCGGTGTCGGTGACGGCACGGGGCAGCTTCTGCGGGGGCGATCCCAGCCACGACGTGCCCTTCTTCGCCTTCTGCGGGGCGGATGAGAGTACGGCGACCAGGCCGCGGGCGGGCACCTTGCGGCCGGCGGAGGCGATGCCGGAGTTACCCAGGAACGCCCGTTTGCCGACCTGCGCGTGCTCGAGGCGCATCCAGCCGGACCCGAGCTCGTAGGGGGCGACCATGGTGTCGTCGGCGAGGAACGCCCCGTCACGCACCGTGGTCAGTGACGGGATGAGCAACACCGTGGACGCCTCGACGTCCTTGCCGATCTTCGCGCCCAGCATCCGCAACCAGATCGGGGTGAGCATGGATGCGTACAGCGGGTACAGCCAGTTGCGGGCGGCGTCCATGATCCGCTCGCTGCACCAGGCCTGCCACGCGGTGCGTGAATGCACAGGGTGGAAGCCCGGCCCCAGCCGGATCGACAGGAGACGGATCGTCACGAGCGTGAACGCGGTGAGGACCGCGAACGCGAGCAGCGCTCCGGGGATCGACCAGAGCGTCGTCTGCAGCGCCAGCCGGGCGAGGCCCTCGGCGTCGCGTGCTCCCCACGCCACCAGGGCCAACCCGGCGGTCAGCGCGACGAGCGGCATCCCGCCCAGCACCAGTGCGGAGACCTGGTAGATCAGGCTCCACCCACGACTGTGCGGGGCGGGCTCGGACGGCCAGCTGGAGCCGCGCTTGCCGCGCTTGAGGGCGGGGGATCCGGCGTAGCGTTTGCCGGCCTTGACGGCGCCGACCACGGCGGACCCGATCTCCACGTGGGCACCGCGGCCGATCGTCGCGCCCGGCAGCAGGGTCGAACGGGCGCCCACCACGGCGTTCTCGCCGATCTCGATCGCGCCGATGTGCACCACGTCGCCGTCGACCCAGTGACCGGCGAGATCGACCTCGGGCTCGATCGAGGCGCCGTCGCCCACGGTGAGCAGGCCCGTGACCGGCGGCAGGGTGTGCATGTCGACGCCGCGGCCGATCGTCGCACCGAGCAGGCGGGCGAAGGTGGTCAGCCAGCCGGCGCCGGCGAGCGAGGCCGCGCCCGAGGCCTCCACGAGCCGCTCGGCCGCCCACAGTCGGATGTGTACCGAGCCGCCGCGCGGGTGCGCCCCCGGTCGGACCCCGGCCATGAGCACCCGGCACAGGCCGGCGGTCACGACCATCCGGCCGACGGGCAACAGCAGGAGCACAGCCATGACCGCCAGCACCCACCACGACACGGGGCGCGCCCAGCTCGCGCCGAGTTCCGCTCCGATGTTGTTCGCCACGCCGAGCCAGGTCAGCCACTGCAGGCCGGTCACGGTGAGCAGTGGGATGGTTGCGAGGACCTGCACGAGCTGCGCCCCACGGCCGACCGGCCGGACGTCGCGGGGCTCGACCTCGGCCTCCGGTTCGAGGCAGTCGAGGAACTCGGCGAAGTCGCCCAGTCGCGAGCGGTCGTAGATGTCACCGACGGTGACGGCCGGGAAGCGCTCACGGACCTTCACCACCACGTGCGCTGCGGCCAGCGAGCCGCCCCCGAGGGCGAAGAAGTCCTCGTCGACGCCGGAGACGTCGGCCCCCAGGGCGGACGACCACAGCTCGGCGACCCACGCCTCGGTGCCGTCGAGCTCCGATTCGGCGGCGGAGGTCGCCGCCAGCGGCCAGGGCAGGGCAACGCGATCGACCTTGCCGGAGGTGCGGGTCGGCAGTTCGTCGACCAGGGTCAGTCGCGGCACCACGCCGGCCGGCAGGTGCTCGCGCAGGATGCCGGCGGCCTCGGCCAGATCGAAACCCGCCGGGTCCCGGGCCACGAGGTAGGCCACGAGCACGGGCTGGCCGGCGTCGGTCTTCTTCACCGCCGCGGCGCCGGCGCTCACCCCGGGAAGCGCCGAGACGGCGGTATCCACCTCGCCCAACTCCAGTCGACGCCCGCCGATCTTCACCTGGTCGTCGACCCGCCCGTTGAAGTACAGGCCGTCCTCCTCGAGCCGGACCACGTCACCCGAGCGGTAGGCGCGCTCCCAGCCCAGGGTCTCCATGGGCGCGTACTTCTCGGCGTCCTTCTCGGGGTCGAGGTAGCGTGCGAGCCCCACTCCGCCGATCACCAGTTCGCCGGACTCGCCGAAGCCCACCGGGTGGCCGTCGTCGTCGACTACGGCCAGGTCCCAGCCGTCCAGCGGCAGGCCGATCGACACCTCGCCGAGCCCGTCCAGCGGCGCGGCGCACGCCACGACGGTGGCCTCGGTGGGGCCGTAGGTGTTCCACACCTCGCGTCCGTCACCGGACAGTCGCGCCGCCAACTCGGGCGGGCAGGCCTCGCCGCCGAGGATGACCATGCGGATGTCGGCGAGCATCGAGTTCGGCCACATCGACGCGAGCGTCGGGACGGTGGAGATGACGGTGATGCCGCGGTCGCGGAGCCACGGGCCCAGGTCGAGACCGGATTTGACGATCGACCGCGGCGCGGGCACCAGACAGGCGCCGTGCGCCCAGGCCAGCCACATCTCCTCGCACGAGGCGTCGAACGCCACGGACAGCCCGGCCAGGACGCGGTCCCCGGGCCCCAGCGGGGCGTCCTGCAGGAAGATCCGGGACTCGGCGTCGACGAACGCGGCCGCGCTGCGGTGCGTCACGGCCACGCCCTTGGGCAGGCCTGTGGTGCCGGAGGTGAAGATGATCCAGCAGTCGTCGTCCCCTGTCGGCGCCCGGCGCAGTGAGGTGTCGACGCGGCGACCCGGGTCGGTGACGACCATGCCCTCGGCCCGGTAGATGGCCGCCACCTGCGCCTGGCCGAACACGAGCTCGGCACGCTCCGGCGGATCCTCCACGTCCACGGGCACGTACGCGGCTCCGGCGGCGAGTGTCGACAGGACCGCCAGATACAGCTCGGCGGTGCCGGACGGCATGTGGATGCCGACCCGGTCCCCGGCCCCCACGCCCTGCTCGTGCATCCACCGCGCGGAGGCGTGGATCTGCTCCCACACCTGCCCGTAGCTCAGGATCCGGTCGCCGTCGTCGAGGCACGGCGCGTCGGGATGCCGCTCGGCGGCGGCACCGAGGACGTCGAGCAGCGTCCGGGGATCCGGGGCATGTGAGCTGCGGAGATACTGTTCGGGGATCGATCGCACCGGTGGATGGTATCCCGGGTAAGTGAACGCCGAGAGTCCACCGACACCCGTGGAGGGGAGGCCGTTGAATCCGCACCGAACCGTCCCCTATGCGGCCGCCCGGCTGGTTTGATGGCCTGCATGACAGGGCTATTCGCGGACAAGGTCATCGTGATCATCGGCGCCGGTCCCGGCTTCGGCCGGACGCTGGCGCTCGAGGCCGCGCGCGAGGGCGCGACGGTCGTTGTGGCGGCGCGGACGCAGGAGCGTCTGGACCAGCTGGCCGACGAGATCACGCAGGTGGGTGGCCGGGCGATCGCGGCCGCGGTCGACGCCACCGATCCGGACTCGGTGCGCGCCCTGCGAGAGACGGTCGAGCAGCACACCGACGCGGTGCACGGCCTGGTCAACAGCGCCTTCGCGGTGCCCAGCATGAAGCCGCTGGCGGAGACCGAGCACGATCAGATCACCCGCGGCATCGACCTGTCCGTGATGGGCGCCCTGCGCGCCACGCAGGAGTTCACCCCGCTCCTCGAGGCCGGGGACGGCTCCGTGGTGATGATGGCCTCGGCCGTCATCCACCACTCCCGCGAGCGCTACGCGGGCTACAAGATCGCCAAGACCGCGCTGGTCGCGCTGGGTCACTCGCTGGCCACGGAACTCGGCCCGCGCGGCATCCGCGTCAACACGGTCGCGCCGGGCTACATCTACGGCGACACCCTCAAGGCCTATTTCGAGCACCTGGCCGGCAAGTACGGTGGCTCGGTCGAGGACGTCTACCAGCACACGGCCGCCAAGATGGACCTGCGCCGCCTGCCGACCGAGCGCGAGATCGTGGACCCGGTCCTGTTCCTGCTCTCCGACCGGGCCTCGGCGGTCACCGGCCAGACCCTCACCGTCGACTGCGGCGAGTTCCACACCTGACGAACTCCGGGCCGGGAACCGGGCGACCCCGAGCCGGGATCAGGGTCGGAAATCCGGGTTCGTCCCCGATGTGGTGCGGGCGCGACGGGAGGACAGTGGGAGTCACCGGGGGAGAGATCCCCGGCCCACCATCCCCACGAGGACGACGACGACACCGCCGTCCACAAGGAGTTCCAGTCATGACCAGCTTTCCCACCTCCCAGCCGAAGCGTCTGGCCCGGTCCGAGGACCGTTGGATCGGCGGTGTGGCCGGCGGCCTGGCGAACTACTTCGGGCTCGATCCGGCACTGGTCCGCGTCCTGTTCGTGGCATCGCTGCTGCTTCCCGGGCCGCAGGTGCTCATTTACGTGATCCTCTGGTTCGTCATGCCGAATTCCGGAGCCTGATCCGGTACTGCCGGGGGCCGGGGCGGCAGGGGCATGGCAGTCTCTAGGCCATGAGCGATTCCGACACCACCACCCCCGGCGAGTACGCCTCGGTCCGCATCGAAAAGGGGACCCGGCACCCGCACGTCGCCCAGATCACCCTGATCGGCCCGGGACGCAACAACGGCATGGGCCCGGACTTCTGGGCCGAGATGCCCCGCGTGATGGCCGAGCTCGACGCGGACCCCGAGATCCGCGCCGCCGTCATCGCGGGCGACGGCCGGAACTTCTCCTACGGCCTCGACCTCATGGCGATGATGCCGCAGTTCATGGAGTTCCTGCCCCGGGACAAGGCCCCGGACGCCTCGCGCAACGAGCGGATCCTCGACTTCGTGGAGACGATGCGTCAGGCCATCGACTCGGTGGCCGCGGCCCGGACGCCGACCATCGCGGCGGTCCAGGGTCGCTGCATCGGCGGCGCGATGGACCTCATCTCGGCGTGCGATGTGCGGCACGGCTCGGCGGACTCGTCGTACTCGGTTCGCGAGGTCAAGGTCGGCATCGTCGCCGACATGGGTTCGCTCGGCCGCCTGCCCTACATCATCGGTTCGGGCCTGACCCGTGAGCTGGCGTTGACCGGCCGCGATATCGACGCCGAGACCGCGCTGCGATACGGACTCATCACCAACCTGGCGGACGACGCCGCGGGCGTGCTGGACTCGGCCCACGCGACCGCCGCCGAGATCGCGGACAACCCGCCGCTGGTCGTGCGCGGCACCCGTGAGGTGTTGAACCGCGCGACCGAGGGCCCGATCCGCGAGTCCAACCGCTACGTCGCCACCTGGAATGCGGGCTTCCTGGCCTCCGCGGACATGATGGAGGCCGTCAGCGCCGCGCTCGAGAAGCGCGACGCCACCTACACCGGCCGCTGAGCCGCCCGCCCCGTCCGCACGCCGCGCACCCGCCCACCCGCCGCCCGCCCGGGCATCGAAAAGAGCGTTTCGCACACTGCCTCTCGGGCGGGATGTGCGGAACGCTCTTCTCGTGTGCGCCCAGAGCCCGAACTTCGTCGAGTGGTCGCAGATGTCGTGTTTCCGAAGCGGGCACCTCGGAGTATGTGATCGGGTGTGACCCCTCGACGGTGAGTCGGTCGACGGAGCCGCGCTCGAGAAGCGCGACGCCAGCTACACCGGCCGCTGAGCTGCCCGCCCCGTCCGCACGCCGCGCACCCGCCCGCCCCCGCCGCCCGCCCGGGCATCGAAAAGAGCGTTCCGCACACGTTTCCCGAGGGCGGGATGTGCGGAACGCTCTTCTCGTTCGTGGAGGGGGGCCGGTGTGAGCCGGGTCCGGCCGCGGCGGGCGGGGCCCACCCCGGCCGGCGCGGTCAGCCGACGCTGACCTTCTCCCGCTCGTCCGCGGCGGCCCCGGCGGCCCCCGGCGCCGCGACGGCGAGGTTCTCGCCCTCGATGTCCACCTTCGGCAGGATCTTCTCCAGCCAGCCGGGCAGCCACCACGCCTTGTCGCCGATGAGGTACATCAGCGACGGCATGATCACCATGCGCACCACGAAGGCGTCGAAGAACACGGCCGCGGCGAGCGCGAAGCCCATGGTCTTGATGAAGGCCATGTCCATGAGGATGAACCCGCCGAACACGCTGATCATGATCACCGCGGCGGCACTGACCACGCGGGCGCCGTACTTGTAGCCGTGCACCACGGCGTCGCTGGCGGATTCGCCGTGGGTGTACGACTCGCGCATCCGGGAGACCAGGAACACCTGGTAGTCCATGGCCAGACCGAAGACCAGGCCGATGAGGATGATCGGCAGGAAGCTGATGATCGGGGTGCCCTCGACCAGCCCGAGCCAGCCCCACTGGAAGATCGCGACGGTCGCGCCGAGCGTGGCCAGCACGGACAGCAGGAAGCCCAGCGCGGCGGTCAACGGCACGACGATCGAGCGGAACACCCCCATGAGCAGCAGGAATGCCAGGGTCACGACGATCGCGAGGTACGGGATGAGCGCGTCGAACAGCCGCTCGGACACGTCCGCCTGGATGGCGGTGATGCCGGTGATGCCGTAGTTCGCTCCCGTCTCGGCCGTGTAGGCGTCGGCGTGGTCGCGCATGGCGTGGAGGAGGTTCTCGGTGGCCTCGTCGGTGGGGCCGGTCGAGGGGGTCACCAGGAGCTGCGCGGTGTCGGCGCTCAGCGGGTCGGCGGGGTCGCCGTTGGTCATGACGACCTGGGCGTTGACCACACCCTCCATGTCGCGGAAGTCGGCGGCGGCCGTCTGGAACGCGGGCATCCGCTCCTCGGCGGGGATGTCGGTGGCGTCGACGATCGCGAGCAGCGGCGCGTTGGCGCCGGGGCCGAAGCCGCGCTCGAGGAGGTCGGAGGCGTCACGGGCCGGGGTGCCCTGCTCCATGGTGGTGTCCGACGGCAGGGCCAGACGCATCGAGCCGACCGGGATGGCGAGCAGCGCGAGGATCACCACGCCACCGGCCAGGCCGATCCACGGCTTGCCGCGCATGGCCTTGGCGAAGCGCTCACCGGTGGTGTTGACGCCCTCGTCCTCCGGATCCGGCGCGGTGATCCTCGGCAGGCGTCCGGCGAAGACCTTGCC
Source organism: Dietzia sp. NPDC055343 (assembly GCF_053645265.1). Classification (NCBI taxonomy): domain Bacteria; kingdom Bacillati; phylum Actinomycetota; class Actinomycetes; order Mycobacteriales; family Dietziaceae; genus Dietzia; species Dietzia sp. NPDC055343. Next base: position 8,289 of record NZ_JBSHMJ010000006.1, read on the forward strand.
CTGGAGCGCGCCGAACAGCGCGGGCAGGAGGGTCAGGGCGATCAGGACGGAGACGACGACGGCGCCGGCAGCGGCCAGGGCCATCACGGACAGGAAGGGGATGCCCACCACCGTGAGGGCGACGAGCGCGATGAACACGGTGAGTCCGGCGAACACGACCGCGGAGCCAGCGGTGCCGACCGCGCGGCCGGCGGCGTGTGCCCGGTCGTCGGTGAGTCGGATCTCGTGCTTGTACCGGCTGGCGATGAACAGGGAGTAGTCGATCGCCACGGCCAGGCCGAGCATGGTGGCCAGGATCGGCGTCATGTCGTTGACCTCGACCGTGCCCGACAGGGCGTGGACCGAGAGCACGGCGATTCCGACGCCGACGATCGCGGTGACGATGGGCAGGCCGGCGGCGACGATCGAGCCGAAGGTGATGGCCAGGACGATGAGGGCGACGACGATGCCGATGATCTCGGAGGTGAACCCGATGGCGCCCATGTCCTGGGCGGCGGGGCCGTTGTAGGCGACCTCGAGGCCGAGCGCTTCACCGGCGTCGGTGACGTCGGCCAGCGACTGGCGCTGCTCGTCGGTCATGTCGACGGCGCTGGGGGTGATCTCGGTGTCGAAGCCGGCCTGGACCTTGTAGACGGACTCGTCCGCGGACAGGGGCGAAACCGTGGCGGCGTCCGTCTCGGCCTGCGCCGGGTCGCCACCGGCGGCGGTGGTCTGCTCGATCAGGCCCGCGGACTGCGCCTGCACGGCGGTGAGCCATGGCTGGTCGCCGGGCGCGCCGGCCTCGAGCGCCCCGGAGGGCAGGCCCAGGGTGCCGACGGCCTCGGGTGCGGCGAGCCCCGGGATGTCGCGGATGGAGTCGAGGACCTCCGCGACCTTCTCCTGGTTCTCCGGGGTGGTCAGCGGGCTCGAGTCCGCCGTCGCGATGACCATGGTGAAGGTCGGCGCCGTCTGCGGGTCCTCGCCGGAGTCGCTGGCGAAGCGTTCGGTGAGCAGCGTCTGCGCCCGCTCGGACGGGATGCCGGGGATGGTGAACGAGCTGGATGCGGGGGCGGAGAACGCCGCCGCGAGCCCGCCGACCACGGCGAGGAGGCCGATCCAGGAGGCCAGGACGATGTACCAGCGCCGGTACGAGGCCCGCCCGATGCGGTAGAGGAAGGAAGCCATGTGTTCTGGTTTCTCCTAGTCGGTGTGGTGTGGGTCGGTGGGGACTGCGACGAGTAGGGGCAGCGCCGAGAACACCTCGTCGAGAAGGTCGTCCTGGGTGCGTCCGGCGAAGTCGGGGGAGGCGTGCATCCGGATCACCGTGACGGCCAGCGTGAAGGTGATCTCGGCGACGACGTGCGGGACAGCCGAGACGGCGGGGTCCAGACCGAGCCGCCGGGCCACCTCCTCGACGCCGGTGACCAGCACCTCGGGATGGTTGTCCTGCAGGTGTCTGCGCAGGTCCGGGTTGGATTCGACCGCATCGATAAGCACGCTGAGAACCGCCACATCGGCGCGATACCTGTCCAGCATCTCGCGCCACGCATCGCGGAGGGCGTCCGCGCAGCTCACCTCGTCGGGCTGGGCCCGGAGCTCGGCGTGGTACTCCCCGACCAGGTTCGCCGCCAGGTTCGCCAGCGCCGCGGCCTTGCCGGGGAAGTAGTTGTGGAACGTCCGCACCGAGACGCCTGCGGCCTGCGCGATCGCCTCGACGGTCGTGGCCTCGTATCCCCTGGTGCTGACGAGGTTGAGGGCGGCGGCGGACAGTGCGGAACGCGTCTGTGCCTTCTTCGCTTCACGCAGCCCGCGGGGCTTGAGACAGTCGGGGGTCACCCGGCCCACCGTACGGATCCTGCATGGCCATGCAAAGTTGCAGGCGGCTGAAAGTTACGTGATTATCATCACCGTGATCGAGGGCACGCCGTCGCGCCCACGACCCGCCGGATACGGGTCAGGCCCGGCACCACGTGGGTGCCGGGCCTGACGAGAGGCGCCTGGATCAGCCGCGGAAGGGCTCGGACTTCTCCTCGGGGTGCTTCTTGAAGTTCTCGACGCCCTCCACGACGAGCTTCTCGCCCCAGGCCTTGTCCTTCCACTCGCCGGGCGTGACGTGCTTGCCGGGCTCGAGGTCCTTGTAATGGAGGAAGAAGTGCTCGATGGCCTTGAGTTCGAAATCCGGCACGTCGTCGACGTCCTGGATGTGCTCCCAGCGCGGGTCCAGCGCGGGGACGCAGAGCAGCTTGTCGTCGCCACCGGCCTCGTCCGACATGGTGTAGACGGCCACCACGCGGGAGTTGACGATCACGCCGGGGAAGACGGACTCGTCGAGCAGCACCAGGGCGTCGCACGGGTCACCGTCGTCGGCGAGGGTCTCGTCGATGTAGCCGTAGTCGGCCGGGTATCCCATCGAGGTGAACAGGAAGCGATCGAGGTAGATCTTCCCGGTCTCGTGGTGGATCTCGTACTTGTTGCGCGAGCCCTTGGGGATCTCGATGGTCACTTCGACGGTCACTGTCGTACCTCGCTGAATCGGCGTTCGTTACCTTCCGGGACCGGCGCCCGGGGAATCCGGGGTGATTCTAGTAGGCGGCCCGGCGCCGGGGGTGGTCGGCGTCACGAGGGCCGCTAGCGTAGGTGGTTGCAGACGACGCCGCGGTCGACGGCGTCGCTGACGGAAACAATTCGTCCTGGGGGTGGTCCGTGACCGAGCGGGGTGTGTGGCGCGGGCGCTCGACCGCGTGGCGGATCGGTGTATCCGTGCTGGTTCTGGCGGTTCTCGTGGCCACCGTGGTGGTCGCGGCACTGTTGACGGACGTCGACGACGGCGACGCCGCGGCCCACGAACCGGCGGCCTCTGCCGCCGGACCGTCCCCGGGCCTGCTCCCGGCGGGCGACTCGGCCCCGATGCCCGATCCGGCGGTGCTCGCCCGGGTGCTGGCCCCGTTGGCGGACTCCCCGGCCGTGGGCGACCTCACGGGCAGTGTCGTCGACGACGTGACCGGGCAGGTGCTGTGGGAGCGCGACCCGGACGCGCCCAGGGTCCCGGCCTCCACGACCAAGCTGCTCACCGCCCTGGCCGCCCTCACGCAGCTGCCCGCCGACGCGCGCGTGGACACCGTGCTGGCGAGCGGGACCGAGCCGGGCACGCTCGTGGTGATCCCCGGCGGCGACCCGACGATGTCCCGGGGCGCCGAAGCGGGCCCGCTGTTCCCGGGTTCGGCCACGGTCACCCAGGCCGCGGACATCGTGCGGGCCTCGGATCTCGCTCCCGCCCGCATCATCGTGGCGCCCGGGCCGTACACCGGGCCCGCGCTGGGGCCGGGCTGGTCGCCGGGCGAGATCGCGGCCGGCAACCTGGCCCCGATCGAGCCGTGGATGCTCGACGGCGGTCGTATGGACCCGGCCGACGACTACTCGCCGCGCTACGCGCAACCTGCGCTCGCGGCGGGCCGGATTCTGGCTCGGCAGCTGGGGGTGGATCCGGAGACGGTGCGGGTGTCCGCGGAGCCGGTCGAGACCACCGGGGAGATCGGGCGCGTCTCGTCGGCCGAGCTGGTCGAGCGGGTGCGCTCGATGCTCGTCCACTCGGACAACGTGCTGGCCGAGGCGGTCTGCCGCGAGGTGGCGCTGGCCCGCAACCCGGACAAGCCGGCCGACTTCGCCGCCGGGACCTCCGCCGTGATCGACACCCTGGCCGAGCACGGCCTGGACATGACGGGCGTGAAGCTGGACGACTGCTCCGGCATGAGCTCCGGCAACCGCATCCCGGCGGCCGTGCTGACGGACGTGCTGCGTACCGCCTCGAGCCCGGACGCGACCCGCGAGATGCGCGACCTGCTCGACGCCCTGCCGGTGGCCGCGGGCTCGGGCACCCTGGCCGACCGATTCTCCGGCCCCTCGGGCGCGGGCGCCGGCTGGGTCCGCGCCAAGACGGGCACCCTCAGCGGCACCAGCGCGCTGGCCGGCACGGTCACCGACGTCGACGGCCGCTCGATGAGCTTCGCGCTGCTGTCCTCGGGCACCGACCCCGCCGACGCGCGCCCGATGCTGGACCGGATCGCCGCGGAGCTACGGAACTGTGGCTGCCGCTGACGGACGCCGGACCGACGCCGCGCGGGCCGACGCTTCAAGGGCCGACGCGGCGCGGACCGGTGCTGCCTGGACCGGCGCCGCCTGGACCGTGCGCGCGGCCGTACGGGCGTTCCACCGCGACCACCCCGAGATCGGCGACGCGGTGTGTGTGGGCCTGTCCGGCGGCGCCGACTCGCTGGCCCTGCTCGCCGCCGCCGTCGCCGAGTTCGACGAGGTCATGGCTCTGATCGTCGACCACGGTCTGCAGCCGGGATCGGCGCAGGTCGCCCGCGATGCAGCCGACACCGCGCGGGTGATCGGGGCCGGGGTGGAGGTGCTCGTCGTCGTCGTCGACCCCGACGGCTCCGGCCCCGAGGCCGCCGCCCGCGCCGCCCGCTACTCCGCGCTCGACGCCGCGCGCGACGGCCGCGCCGTCCTGCTGGCCCACACGCTCGACGACCAGGCGGAGACCGTCCTGCTCGGCCTCGGGCGGGGCTCCGGCGCGCGCTCGCTGCGCGGCATGGCCGCCTGGGACGCGCCGTGGGCCCGCCCGCTGCTCGGCGTGCGCGCCGCCGACACCCGCGCCGCCTGCCGCGACCTCGGCCTGACCTGGTGGGACGACCCGCACAACACCGACCCCTCGTACACGCGCGTCCGCCTGCGCCACGAGGTCCTCCCGCTGCTCGAGGACGTGCTGTCCGGCGGCGCCGCGGAGGGACTGGCGCGCACCGCCGAGCTGTTGGGGGTCGACGACGACGAGCTCGACCGCCTCGCCGCCGCCGTACCCGTCGACCCGGACGGTGGACTGGACGTCAGCCGGCTCGAGCGGTTGCCGGCCGCGGTGCTGACCCGGGTGATCCGGCGCTGGCTGATCGCCGGGGGAGTGGGGTCGCCGACGTACGCGCACGTGACGGGCGTGGCGGCGCTGGTGACCGACTGGCGCGGGCAGGGCGGCGTGGCCGTCGGCGGGGCTGACGCGCGCGGGCGTGACGGTGTGGACATCCACGGCGGTGCGGCCGGCCGTGGCAGTGGCTCCGGCGAGAGTCGGGTGACCAGGTTGGTCGCCCGGCGTCGGCATGGAAAGGTGGTCCTGGAGATCGACCGGGCGAGCGGAGCGGGGAGCTAGATGACGATGGACAAGTACGCGGACGAGATCGAATCCGTCCTGCTGAGCGAGGAAGCCATCCAGGCGCGGATCGCCGAGATGGCCGCCGCGGTCGGGGAGAAGTACGCGGACGTCGAGAAGGAGGTCGTGCTGATCGCCGTGCTCAAGGGCGCCGCGATCTTCGTCTCGGACTTCGCCCGCGCGCTGCCGATCCCGTCCGAGATGGAGTTCATGGCCGTCAGCTCGTACGGTTCGTCGACCAGCTCCTCCGGTGTGGTGCGGATCCTCAAGGACCTCGATCGCGACATCGCCGACCGCGACGTGATCATCGTCGAGGACATCATCGATTCCGGCCTGACCCTCTCGTGGCTCATGCGCAACCTCCGGACCCGGAACCCGCGCTCGATCGAGATAGTCACCCTGCTGCGCAAGCCCGACGCGGTGAAGGCCGACCTGGACATCCTGGAGATCGGTTTCGACATTCCCAACGAGTTCGTCGTGGGCTACGGCCTCGACTTCGCCGAGCGGTACCGCGATCTGCCGTACATCGGCCGGCTGCACCCGCGCATGTACTCCTGAGGCGCGGGCCGGCCGCCCCCGCCCGGCCCGCCTGCCCGCCGGTTGCAAGACATCCGCGGCCAGTTGCAAGACATCAAGTGCGGAAAACCGGCCCTGAAGCGCACCTGGTGTCTTGCAGATTGAAGTCCGTGTCTTGCAACCGGGCACCTGCCGCCTGGGCCCGGGACTGACGCTGCGCTCGTGGCTCCACTGGGCATCCCGCTGCGGCTGAGCACAGCGCTTCTCGCTTCTACTTGGACCACGGTCCGAAAACGGTGATCCGGATCACATGCCGGATATATGCTGGCGACATGTTCCCCGGAGCCTTCGCCGCCACCACTGCCGACAAGCCCGCCGTGATCCGCCCCGCGACGGGCGAGCAGATCACCTATGGGCAGCTCGAGGCCCGATCGGCCCAGCTCGCCCACCTGCTGGTCGACGACTGGGGCCTGCGGCCCGGGGACACGATCGCGGTGGTCTCGGACAACACGCTCGAGATGGTGGAGATCTACTGGGGTGCGTTGCGGTCCGGGCTCTACATCGCGGCCATCAACCACCACCTCACGCCGGATGAGTCGTCCTACATCATCGGCGACTGCGGGGCACGGGCGCTGTTCGTCTCCGCCCAGGTGGCCGACCACGTGGACCTGTCCGCGGATGCGAATCCGATCCTTGAGCACCGGGTGGTGTTCGGGGGCGCACTGGAAGGCTTCGAGGACTACCGCACGCTGCTCGAGGGCAGGTCCACCGAGGCGCCCGCCGACCAGCCCCGCGGTCACGACTTCCTCTACTCCTCCGGCACCACCGGCCGACCCAAGGGCGTGCGCGTCGACCCGCCGGAGGGGCAGATCGACGAGGTGCCGGACTACTACACGCCGATCTTCAGCTTCCTCTACGCCTTCGACGCGGACAGTGTCTACCTGTGCCCGGCGCCGCTCTACCACGCCGCACCGCTGCGCTTCTGCGGCGTCGTCAACTCGGTCGGCGGCACCGTGATCCTCATGGACCGCTTCGACGCCGAGGACGCGCTGCGGCTCATCGAGGAGTACCGGGTCACGCATTCGCAGTGGGTGCCCACGATGTTCGTGCGGATGCTCAAGCTGCCCGAGGAGGTGCGCTCCCGCCACGACCTGTCGAGCCTGACGCACGCCATCCACGCCGCCGCACCGTGCCCGCCCGAGGTCAAGCGGCGCATGATCGAGTGGTGGGGCCCGGTGATCCACGAGTACTACTCGGCCACCGAGGGGATGGGCATCACGTTCATCAACTCCGAGGAGGCGCTCGAGCGGCCGGGGTCGGTGGGTAAGGACGGGCTCAAGGGGATCGCCCATATCTGCGACGACGACGGCAACGATCTCCCGACCGGCGAGATCGGCACCATCTACTGGCAGAACGACGAGAACTCCTTCTCGTACCACGGCGACGAGGAGAAGACGGCGTCCGTCCGGCACCCGGACCACTCCACCTGGGCGACGTTCGGCGACGTGGGCTACCTCGACGAGGACCGCTTCCTCTACCTGACCGACCGCAAGGCGTTCACCATCATCTCGGGCGGCGTGAACATCTACCCGCAGGAGATCGAGAACGCGCTCGTCCTGCACCCGGCGGTGGACGACGTCGCGGTGATCGGCCTGCCCGACGAGGAGATGGGTGAGCGGGTCCACGCGGTGGTGGTCGCGGCCGAGGGGCAGGAGCCCGGCCCGGCGCTGGCCGAGGAGATCCTCGGCGCGCTGCGCGGCACGATCTCCGATTTCAAGCTGCCCCGCGGCCTGGACTTCGTCGACGAACTGCCGCGCACGCCCACGGGCAAGCTGGTCAAGCGGCGGATCGTGCAGCAGTACGCGTAGAACGTGATGCGCTGATCGCCGTCCCAGCACCCGGTCGGTCTTCTAGGATCACCGGGGTGGACCGGGATCGGGTACTGGAGTTCTTCACCGCCGACCGGCCGCGGCTGGTCCGGCTCGCGGCCCGGATCCTCGCCGATCCCGCCGAGGCCGAGGACATCGTCCAGCAGGCGTGGCTCCGGCTCGATCGTGCCGACACCTCGGCCATCGATTCGCCGGGCGCGTGGCTGACCACCGTCGTCACGAGGCTCTGCCTGGACCGGCTCAAGGCCCGGGTCCCGATGCCGGTCGCGGACGACACCGGCGACGGCCGCGCCGCCGTCTCGTCGGTCGACCCGGTCGACGACGTGGTGCTCGTCGACTCCGTGGGTGCCGCGTTGCATGTCGTGGTGGATCGTCTGTCCCCGACGGAGCGGGTGGCGTTCGTGCTCCACGATTCGTTCGGGGTCGAGTTCGCCGCGATCGCCGAGATCCTCGACTGCACCCCGGCGGCCGCCCGCAAGCTGGCCTCCCGGGCGCGCGCCCGGGTCGGCGGGGGACGGGGCCCGGGCGCCGACACGACGGACGGGACGGAGGGGTCGGCGGACGCCGCGGTGGTCGACGCCTTCCTCGCCGCCGCGCGCCACGGCGAGTTCGCCCGGCTGGTGAGCCTGCTCGCGCCGGACGTCGTGGTGGTCGGCGACCCCGTCGCGGTGGGGATCGGCACCCCGGAGCGCATCGAGGGTCGGGACGCCGTCGCGGAGTTCTTCAACGGGGCCGCCGCGGCGGCGCTGCCGGTGCACGTCGACGATCGCCCCGGTGCCGCGTGGTTCGACCGCGGCGCCGCCCGGGTGGCGTTCGACTTCCTGGTCGCGGACGGGGTCGTGCGCCGGATCGATTTCCGGGCCGAGGAGCGCGTCCTGCAGGGAGTGCGTCGACGTCGACGCGCCGGCCCGGTCACATCCGGGGCGCCGGAGTCGTCAGAGGAATAGGGCGCGCGGACGGTCCGCGGCCACGACCCGAGAGGGATGATTCATCGTGAAGACCATGACCTGCACGGACCTGGGCGGACCCTGCGACCTCGCCCACCACGGCGAGACGGCCGACGACGTGATCAACGCCCAGGACGCCCACCTCAGGGAACGCGTCAAGGCCGGCGACGAGGCCCACGTGGCCGCGCGCAAGGAGATGAAGGGGCGCTGGCTGCGGCCCCGCCAGTCGCTGGGTTGGTACAACGGCGTCAAGGCGCGCTTCGCCGAGCTGCCGGAGGACTGAACCGCGCCGGTCGATGCCCGCGTCCCCGTGTGGTGCTAGCGGGTGTCGACGGTGTCGTCGTCGTTCCGCTCGATCACGGCGGCCAACGCCAACAGTGTCGCCTCCGACCCGGGGCGGCCCATCAATTGCACGGACGTGGGTAGGCGCCGCCCGAGCGGGGTGTGGGTGACACCGCACGGCACGGTGGCGGCGGGCCAGCCGAGCACGTTGGCCAGCGGCGTGAACGGCGAGAACTGCATCGACGCCCACATGGAGCGCCCCCACGACCGGCGATGCCAGTCGGTGGCCTCGGGCGGGACGTTCGCGAGCGCCGGGGTGAGCCACACGTCCACGCCGGCCGTCTCCATGACGGCGACGATGTCGGCGCGTAACACTTCGGCCGCGCGGTTCCAGCGGGTGTCACCGTCCCCGGCCCCGCCGCGCCGGAACACGGTGCGCCCGAGCAGTGCGTGGTGGCGGGTGCGGCGCTCCATCGCGGACAGCGGCAGGTTCTCCTCCTCGGCGGCGCGGGCCACCGCGGAGGTCCACCGCGCGAGGTAGAGGAACGGGTCGCGCGGGGCGGGGAGGGGGGTGTCGACGACGACGAGGCCGTCCCCACGCAGACGGTCGGCGGCCTCCCGGGCCGCGCGCTTCCACGGCTCGTGGACGCGGACCAGATCGCGGCCGAGGCGGATCGGGCTGTCGGTGGACACGCCGATCCGGGTCCCGTCGGGCACCTCGTCGACGTCTGCCAGCTCGGGCAGGGAGGCCATCAGCGACAGCGCGAGCGCGACATCCGCGACGGTCCTGGCCAGGGGGCCCGACTCGGCGAGGTACCCCCAGTTGTCCCGCCCGAGCCGGGTGGGCACGACGCCGCGCCCGGGCTTGATCGTGGCGAGCCCGCAGGCCGCGGCGGGGATCCGCAGGGAACCCATGCCGTCGTCACCCACCGCGAGCGGCACCATCCCGGAGGCGACCGCGGCGGCCGATCCGCCCGAGGAGCCGCCGGGGGTCAGGGACACGTCCAGCGGGTTGCGGGTGATGCCGTGCGCGTCCGAGTCGGTCATCCCCCACGTGCACAGTTGGGGGGCCGCGGTGATCCCCACGGGGACGGCGCCGGCGGCCACCAGCGGCGCGACGACCGGGTTCTCGAGCGTGACGGTGCTCTTGATGGCCAGCGGGACCCCGGCCAGGGGCAGGCCCGCGCGCTCCTCCACGGGCCCGGCGTCGACGGCGGCGCCGGCCGAGCGGCCGTCCGCGCGCAGCAGGGTGGTGAAGGCGTGCAGGGCCGGGTCGAGATCGTCGATCCGGTCGAACGCGGCGTCGAGGGTGTCCAGGGCGCCGCGCGCGCCCGTACGCACGGCCTCGGCGGTCTCGATGGCGGAGAGGGGATCGGTGGTCACGGCCCTGATCGTACGACGACGAGGTGGGCGGCCGTCCGGGCTCGCCCGTCACCGCTGTCCGCCCTGGGCGATCACCCCGGTCGGCTGTCGGTGTTCGCGGGTAGCCTGGGGCGATACCGACTTCGTCGGTCGCATCATCGGGTCCGCCGTCCGGTCGGGCCGTTCTTCCCACATGAGGGCCGAATGGATCGAAAGAGCAATACCGTCTTCCGCAACGTGGCGATCGCCGGCGTCATCATCCTGTTGATCGTCGGGTTCTCGTTCTTCGCCAACGACGAACGCGGTTACACCGAGGTCGACACCTCGGTGGCGCTGGCGCAGGTGGATGCGGACAACGTCAAGGAAGCGCTGATCGAGGACCGGGAGCAGCAGCTGCGCCTCGAGCTCTCCTCGCCGATCACCCCGGCCGAGGGTGAGGACGAGACTGACAAGATCCTCGCCAAGTACCCGGAGCGGGCGGCCGATCAGATCTTCGACCGGGTGGCCGCGGCCGGCCCGGAGACGTACAACACGACGGTCACGCAGCAGAGCTTCCTCATGCAGATGGCCTCGTTCCTGCTGCCGATGCTCATCCTGTTCGGTCTGCTCTTCTACTTCATGACCCGCATGCAGGGCGGCGAGGGCGGCCTGTTCGGGGTGGGCAAGTCGCGCGCGGTGGAGTTCAACAAGGACATGCCCCAGACCACGTTCGCCGACGTGGCGGGCGAAGACGAGGCGGTCGAGGAACTCAACGAGATCAAGGACTTCCTCCAGAACCCGGCCCGCTACGAGCGGCTGGGCGCCAAGATCCCGCGTGGCGTGCTGCTCTACGGCCCGCCGGGCACCGGCAAGACGCTGCTGGCCCGCGCCGTCGCCGGTGAGGCCGGGGTGCCGTTCTACTCGATCTCCGGGTCGGACTTCGTCGAGATGTTCGTCGGTGTGGGCGCCTCGCGCGTCCGCGATCTGTTCGAGAAGGCCAAGCAGAACTCGCCGTGCATCGTGTTCGTGGACGAGATCGACGCGGTGGGTCGTCACCGCGGCTCCGGCATGGGCGGCGGTCACGACGAGCGTGAGCAGACCCTCAACCAGCTCCTGGTGGAGATGGACGGCTTCGACGACCGCTCGACGGTCATCCTCATCGCCGCCACCAACCGCCCGGACGTGCTCGATCCCGCGCTGCTGCGGCCGGGCCGTTTCGACCGTCAGGTCCCGGTCACCAACCCGGACCTCCGCGGCCGTGAGTCGATCCTCGCCGTGCACTCGGTCGGCAAGCCGCTGGCCGCGGACGTGGACATGGAGGCGCTCGCACGCCGGACGATCGGCATGTCGGGTGCGGACCTGGCCAACGTGCTCAACGAGGGCGCGCTGCTCGCGGCCCGCATGGGGCATGACGAGATCTCGATCGACGTCCTCGAGGAGGCCACCGACCGCGTGGTGGGCGGCCCGCGCCGCAAGCACCGCGTGATCAGTGAGCACGACAAGAAGGTCACCGCCTACCACGAGTCCGGGCACGCCCTGGCCGCGTGGGCGATGGAGGACCTGGAGCCCGTCCACAAGGTCACCATCCTGGCCCGCGGGCGCACCGGCGGTCACGCACTCGTGGTCCCGGAGGACGACAAGAGCTTGATGACCCGGGCGGACATGATCGCGCGCATCGTCATGGCGATGGGAGGGCGTGCGGCCGAGGAGTACATCTTCGGTGAGCCCACCTCCGGCGCCAGCTCGGATATCGAGCAGGCCACCCAGATCGCCCGGACGATGGTCGCCGAGCTGGGCATGAGCGCCAAGCTCGGTGCGGTCAAGTACGGCGGCGAGGGCGGGGACCCGTTCCTCGGCCGCGGTGGCGGCTCGAGCGTGGAGTACTCACCCGAGATCGCCAAGGTGATCGACGACGAGGTGCGTCGGATCATCGACGCCGCCCACACCGAGGCGTGGCAGGTCCTGGAGGCCAACCGCGAGATCCTCGACGCGGTGGCCGGCGAACTCCTGGAGAAGGAGACGCTGCGGCAGGACGACCTGGTGCGGCTGTTCGCCGACGTCGTCAAGCGGCCGCGCATCACCGAGTTCGACGACTTCGGTGGGCGCATCCCCTCCACCCACCCGCCCATCAAGACCCCGGGTGAGCTGGCCAAGGAGCGCGGCGAGCCGTGGCCCCCGCCGATCACCGATCCCTTCGCGATGCCCGTGCTGCCGCCCTCGCGTGCAGGCCAGAACGAGGCGGGCCCGGAGAACGGCCGCGAGACGGTCAACGGCACCGGCCCGGGTCGACCTGACACGGACCGGCCCGACACGGACCGGCCCGGCTCCGACCGGCCCGGCGCGAACGGACCCGGCTCGGCGCAGCCCGGCCCCGACCGGCCCGGCCCGTGGCAGGCACCGGGAGGCGGTCCCCGTGAGTTCGCCGGCTCCAAACAGCCGACCACCGCGATCCCGGCCTACGGCACGCCGCCGCCTCCCGGTTGGTCGGCGCCCGGCTGGCCCCCGAGTTCGTCGGGCCGGTACGGCGAGCAGGGCCCGAGCGGTGCGGAGACCACCCGTCTCCCGGCGATGCCCCGTGACGAGGCCCCGGCCGCCCCGCCGGCTCCCCGTCCCGCCGAGCCGGCTTCCGCTCCCGAGTCCGCATACCCGGTTCCCGAGCGTGATCGGGAACGCCCGGCCCCGGAGCAGACCCGGGCGCCGGACCCGGAGCCGTTCCCGGATACTGATTCGGGCCGCGGCACCGAGCCCACCAATCGGGGCTCACACCGCCGCGAGGACAAGGCTCCCGGGTGGCGTGCGCCGTGGGAACGTGACGACTGACCTCCGAGAGGTCGGATTCGTGCGAGAAGAGGATTGATGACGAGCACTGACCAGATGCCTTCCGTCGAACTGCGGTCGGTCACCACGGGTCGCGGGTTCGACGCCGAGCGCGCCGAAGCCGCTGTCCGTGAGTTGTTGATCGCGGTGGGGGAGGACCCGGACCGCGAGGGGCTGCGCGACACCCCGGCCCGGGTCGCGCGCGCCTACCGTGAGGTCTTCTCCGGGATGTTCACCGACCCGGCGGATGTGCTGGCCAAGACCTTCGACGAGGACCACCGTGAACTGGTGCTCGTGCGGGACATACCCATCTATTCGACGTGCGAGCACCACCTGGTGCCGTTCCACGGGGTGGCCCACATCGGCTACATCCCCGGCAAGTCCGGTGCGGTCACGGGACTGAGCAAGCTGGCCCGCCTGGCGGACCTGTACGCCAAGCGCCCCCAGGTCCAGGAGCGGCTGACCAGCCAGGTCGCCGACGCGCTGGTCGACCGGCTCGACCCGGCGGGCGTGCTCGTGGTGATCGAGTGCGAGCACCTGTGCATGTCCATGCGGGGTATCCGGAAGGCGGGTTCGGTCACCACCACCTCGGCGGTCCGGGGCATCATGCGGACCAACGCCTCGACCAGGGCGGAGGCAATGGGCCTCCTGCGCGGGACGTGAGCTCGGCGCCTCCGCTTCCTCGCCCCGGCCGCTGTGCGGTCATGGGCGTCCTCAACGTCACCGCGGACTCGTTCTCCGACGGTGGACGTCACCTCGCGTACGCCGATGCCGTGGCGCATGCCCGCCGGATGGTCGCCGATGGCGCCGATCTCATCGACGTCGGTGGTGAATCCACCCGTCCGGGCTCCATTCGCGTCGACGAGGCCGACGAGCAGCGGCGGGTGCTCCCGCTGGTCCGCGAGCTCCGGTCCGAGGGGGTCGCCGTCTCGGTCGACACGATGCGCGCCCGGGTCGCCCGGAGCGCACTGGCGGACGGCGCGACGATCATCAACGACGTCTCAGGCGGCCTCGCCGACCCGGACATGCTGCGCGTCGTGGCCGATCACGGGGCGCCCGTGATCCTCATGCACTGGGTCTCACCCGACGACTACCGGGCCGGGGCCGGCGGCCGGGTCGACTACGGCGGCGACGTCGTGGGCTCGGTCCGTGACCACCTGGCCCGACGGGCTGACGCCGCGATCGCCGCAGGAATCGACGCCTCCGACATCGTGCTGGACCCGGGTCTGGGGTTCGCCAAGAACTCCGACGACAACTGGGCGCTGCTGTGCGGCCTGGACCAGCTGATCGACCTGGGCTTCCCGGTCCTGGTCGCGGCCTCACGGAAGCGGTTCATCGGGTCGCTGCTGCACGGAGGGGACGGCGTGCCGCGGGAGGTCTCTGGCCGCGACGCGGCGACCGCGGCGATCACGGCGATCTCCGCCGCGGCCGGCGCATGGGGGGTGCGCGTGCACGACGTGGCACCCAGTGCGGATGCCGTGCGAGTCGCCTCCGCGTGGACAGCAGGAAAGGCGGGAACCAGCTGATGGCTGACCGGATCGAACTGACGGGGCTCCGGGTCCGCGGCAACCACGGGGTCTTCGAACACGAGAAGCGGGACGGCCAGGACTTCCTGGTGGACCTGGTGCTGTGGACCGACTTCACGGCGGCCGCCGCCTCCGACGACCTCGCCGACACGGTCGACTACGGCGCTCTGGCGCAGTTCGCGCACGACGTCGTGTCCGGCCCGGCCTGCGACCTCATCGAGACGGTGGCCTCACGCATCGCGGACGGGATCATGGACATGGCCCCGACGGCCCACGCCGTGGAGGTCACCCTCCACAAGCCGCAGGCGCCGATCCCCGCCGAGTTCGCCGACGTGGCGGTGGTCGCCCGGCGTTCCCGCAAGGACGGCCGCGACCGGGTGGCGGTCCCGCGATGAGCTGCCGCGCGGTGCTGTCGATCGGCGGCAACCAGGGCGACGCCCTGGCCCTGCTCAGATCGGTGGCCGAGGCGGCCGCCGCCGACGGGATCCTGCGCGCGGCGTCGTCGGTCTACGCCACCCCGCCGTGGGGCGGCGTCGAGCAGGACGACTTCCTCAACGCGGTCCTCATCGTGGAGCACCCCGGCTCGCCCGCCGATGTCCTCGAGTGGGGCTTCGAGCGCGAGCGTGCGGCCGGCCGCACCCGGGACGTGCGCTGGGGCCCGCGCACCCTGGACGTCGACGTGATCGCGGCGGACGTGGACGGCAGCCCCGTGGCCTCGGACGATCCGACCCTCACGCTCCCGCATCCCCGCGCCGTCGAGCGGGCGTTCGTCCTGGTCCCGTGGCTCGAGGCGGAGCCCGGGGCGACACTCGCCGGATCCCTCCTCCGGGACCTGCTCCGCGCCCTCGACCCCGCGGACGTCAGCGCGGTTCGCCGCCTGGATGACTCGCTGTCCCCGGACGGGTGGGCGGGCTGAGATGACCAGGATCTCGACGCTCACGCTCGCGTTGGTCGCACTCGTGGCCGCGGTCGCCGCGTACGTGCTCACCGGGACGTTCCTCGGTTCGTTCCCCCCGATCGGTTTCGGCTGGGTGACGTTGATCGTGGTCGCGGCGGTCGACATCCTGTTGGCCCTGCGGATCCGGGGCGCGATCTCGGACAATTCGGTCGGCCAGGACCGCAGCCAGATGCACCCGCTGACAATCGCGCGCAGCGCGGCGCTCGGCCAGGCCTCCGCGGTCCTCGGCGCGGCCGCGGCCGGTGTGGGAGCCGGCCTGACCCTGTTCTTCCTGCTCCGGCTCGGGGAGCTCGCCGTGGCGGGCGAGGAGTGGCCGGCGGCCGTGGCGGTCCTGATCTCCGGCGCGGTCCTGGTCGGGGCGGGACTGTTCCTGGAGGCCTCGTGCCAGACCCCGCCTGACGACGACGACAACGCCGGCCTCGCCCAGCCGACCTGACACATCCCGCCGGCCTCGCCCAGCCGACCCGGCTCCTCCGGCGGGCCTCGCCGCCGCGGCTCCCGGGCCCCCGCTATACCCGATCGCCCGGCCTGCCGGGGGAGAGTTCGGACCAACACACCTCGGTTACCTGTGTGACCAATGATTCTGGCGCTATCATGCGGGACATGAGTTCCGACGGCTCGACTGACAAGCCCAGGCCGGCTCGCCCCGGCCGCGGCGACGACCGCGGTCTGGCCAGCATCGCCCTGGGCGTGCTGCTGATCCTCGCGGTGGTGGCCACCGTGGTGATGGTGTTCACCGACAACCCGGTCTGGATGCGTGTCGGCACGCTGGCCGCGCTGTGGGCCGCCTTCATCGGCGCGTTCCTCGTCGCCCGGTACCGCCGTCAGGCGGCTGCCGAGGCCGCCCGCGTCCGCGACCTCCACACCGTCTACGAGCTCCAACTCGAGCGGGAGATCTCGGCCCGCCGCGAGCACGAGCTGGTCGTGGAGAAGGAGCTGCGCGACTCGGTCCGTACCGAGACCTCCGAATCCGTCCTCGGCCTCCGCCAGGAGATTGCGGCGCTACGTGAGCAGCTCAGCGCGATGGGCGTGTCCCTGCCCGAGGACCGGTTCGCCGTCGGTGGCCACGCGCCCGCCGGCCAGCTCGGTGCCGGCTCGCTGCCGTCCGTGCCGTCCGAGCGGGTCGAGCCCCGTCGCCGTGCGGCCGAGTCGGACGGCCAGCCGTGGAGTTCGACGTCGCGTCCGTATTCCGCGGCGACGGGCACATCGTCGTCTTCCTCGTCGTCTTCTTCGGTTCCGGTCAGCGGCTTCGGCGCTGCGGCGTCGCCGACTTCGCCGGGTGTATCGCCGAGCTCCTCGCCGAGCACCTCGGATGCCGCGGCCGAGTCGTCCGGCGTGCCGGCGGCGGGCGTGGGCCCGGACGCCACCCCGAGCACCGAGCGCACCGAGAAGTTCTCTCCTGTCCAGGGGCGCCGCGCCCGCTCCGAGGCTCCGGAGTCCTCGCCGCGTCGGCCGGCGGTCCGGCCCGTGAGCGAGACGTCGCGGTCGTCGTGGCGTTCGGCGGAGACCGTGGCCCCGAGCCGCGAGTCGACTCCAGCGCCGCGGACGCAGACCCCGCCCGCCGCGGAACGTGCCGAGTCGGCCCAGACCGCCGCGCCCGCGACTCCGCCCGCCACACCTGCCACTCCGTCGGCCCAGACTCCGGAGCGTGCCGAGTCGGCTCCGGCCCCGGAGGGCCCCAGGGCCACGCCGTCGCAGGACGAGCAGACCGCGCCCGCGAGCCGCCACGGTTCCGGCTCCGGGCTCTCGGTCGCCGAACTCATGGCGCGGCTGGGTGGGGGGGACTCCGCACAGGGTGAGGACGACGCGTCGGCCGGTGGGCGCCGTCGTCGTCGCGCTGAGGACTGATCCTCGGCTGATGCGCGGCTAATTGCTCGCTTATGCCCGGCCGGCCCCCGGCCGAGATGCGAAAACCTGGCGAGGCCATGCGCCGCCAGTGTGAAGCCCCGGCGGCGCCAGCTTGAAAACGGTGCGTGTGAGGTGCACCACTGAATGGTGTCCAGTGCCCCCTGCGCGACTACTCTCGCCAGCGAGATGTCCGGGACCCGCCGCTGCGTGGGCCTGGAACGGATCGAGCAATGGAGCACTAGAGCGATGTCCGACTTCGGCGTCACCGGAACACCCCCAGCCCGCCTGTCCATCGGCCTCATCTCCGCAGGTCGCGTGGGCACTGCCGTCGGCGCCGCCCTCGAGCGTCGCGGCCATGTCGTCTCCACCGTCGTCGCACGGTCGGGGCGTTCGCGGGAACTCGCGGCCCGCCGCCTTCCCGAGGCCGTCGTCGCCGACCCCGCGACAGTCGCCGAGCACGGCGAACTCCTCATCCTCGCGGTCCCCGATTCCGCGCTGCCCGGTGTGGTGGCCGAACTCGCCGAGGCCGGCGCGTTCCGCCCGGGTCACATCGTCGTGCACGTCACCGGAGCGGTGGGCGCCGACGTCCTGCGCCCGGCCGCCGAGGCGGGCGCCGTGGTGGTGGCCGCGCACCCGGCCATGACCTTCACCGGCGGCGAGGCCGACGTCGACCGCATGGAGGGCTGCTCGTGGGCCCTGACCTCCCCGGATGAGGTCGGCCTGGTCGTGGGGCAGATGCTGGTCATGGAGACGGGCGGCCTGCCGGTCACCGTCGCCGAATCGAACCGGGCGCTCTACCACGCGGCGCTCGCGCACGGCGCCAATCACCTGGTCAGCCTCGTGGGCGACGCAGCCGAGGCGCTCGCCGCATCGTTCTCCGTCCTGCCGGGCGGCGGGGTCGAGGGCGATCCCGACGGGATGCTCGGCCAGGATTCCCAGGCGCTGGCGCGCCGGACGCTCGAGCCGCTACTGCGCGCCGCTCTCGACAACGTGCTGGCCTCCGGCGACGCAGCCCTGACCGGCCCCGTGATGCGCGGTGACGCCGTGACCGTCTCCCGGCACCTCGACGCGCTCGAGGACGTGGACTCCGGCATCGCCGCCGGCTACCGCGCCCTCGCTCTGCGCACCGCCGACCGGTGTGGCGCGGGCCGCGACGTCACCGACCTTCTCGCCCCCGATCTGACGGAGCAGTTCCGATGACCACCACCTTCCCGGTCCGTACCGCGGTCCCCGGACGCGCGAACACCGGCTACAGCCGGGGCGAGCTGACGATCCACCACGAGCCGGATTCGATCCGCGCGGTCACCGAGTCCCTGCGCAAGGTCGGCAAGCAGATCACGTTCGTGCCCACGATGGGTGCGCTGCACGAGGGGCACCTGGCGCTGGTGGAGGCCGCCCGCCGTACGCCCGGCTCGGTCGTGGTGGTGTCGATCTTCGTCAACCCGCTCCAGTTCGGGCCCGGTGAGGATCTCGACGCCTACCCGCGCACCCTCGACGAGGACGTCGCCCGCCTGGCCGAGGCCGGGGTCGAGCTGGTCTTCGCGCCCAGCGCGGCCACCATGTACCCGGACGGGCCGCGCACCACCGTGCTGCCGGGCGCGACGGGCGACATCCTCGACGGCGCCGCCCGCCCCGGCCACTTCGCGGGCATGCTCACCGTGGTGGCGAAGCTGCTGCACATCGTCGCCCCGCACCAGGCGTTCTTCGGGGAGAAGGACTACCAGCAGCTGGTGCTGATCCGGCAGATGGTGGCGGACCTGAACATGGACGTCCGCGTGGTGGGCGTGCCCACCGTCCGTGAGCCCGACGGCCTGGCCATGAGTTCGCGCAACCGCTACCTGTCGGACGACGAGCGCGAGCTGGCCACCACCATCAACGCCGCGCTCGTCGCGGGCACATTCGCCGCCAAGGGCGGGCGCCGGGCGGTCGTCGACGCCGCCGCGGCGGTCCTGGCCGAGCGTCCACAGATCTCGATCGACTACCTCGAACTCCGCGCCGGCGATCTCGGCGATCCGCCCGAGGAGGGGCCCGGCCGGCTCCTCGTGGCCGCCCGCATCGGATCCACCCGCCTCATCGACAACGTCGGGGTGGCCATCGGCACGGGTTTCCTCGCCGCCGCCGAGGCCACCGTCGCCGCCCAGCAGGCCGACATGGCCCACGACCTCGCCGCGGACATCGATCCCGCCGCGGACTCCCAGGAAGGCTGACCCATGCAGCGCACCATGCTCCACTCCAAGATCCACCGGGCCACGGTGACCCAGGCGGATCTGCACTACGTCGGTTCCTGCACCATCGACGCCGACCTCATGGACGCCGCCGACCTGCTCGAGGGCCAGCAGATCGACATCGTCGACATCGACAACGGCGCCCGCCTGACCACCTACGCCATCACCGGCGAGCGCGGTTCCGGCGTGATCAGCATCAACGGCGCCGCCGCCCACCTGGTGCACCCGGGCGACCTGGTGATCATCATCGCCTACGCGCAGATGGACGACGCCGAGGCGCGGGCCTACAAGCCCCGCGTCGTGTTTGTCGACGACGACAACCGCATGCTCACCGAGGGCACCGACCCGGCGGATGTTCCCGAGGGCTCGGGCCTGAAGAACCCGCGCGTGCCGGAGCCCGCGGCCGTCTAGGCGCGGGACGAATCCATGCTTCTCACCGTCGACGTCGGCAACACGCACATCCGGCTCGGGGTCTTCCCCGTCGACGGCGGCTCGCTCGAACGCACATGGAGTATGCGGACCTCGCCGTCGGTGACCTCCGACGAGCTCGCCCTGACGATCCGTGGGCTGCTGGGGGAGTGCGCGCAGCGGCTCAGCGGCATCGCCGCGATGTCCGTGGTGCCGTCGGTGACCGGGGAACTGCGCCGGATGGCCGCCGACTACTGGCCGGGCCTGCGGTCCGTCGTGGTGGCGCCCGGGGTGAAGACCGGGGTGCCGCTGCTCGTCGACAATCCGCGTGAGGTGGGCTCGGACCGGGTCGTCAACGCGTTGGCCGCCCACACCCTGTTCGAGGGGCCCGTCGTCGTCGTCGACGTCGACACGGCGACCACCGTCGACGCCATCTCCGCGCGCGGCGAGTTGCTCGGCGGGGCGATCGCGCCCGGCATCGACATCTCCGTGGACGCACTGGCCGAGCGCGCTGCGGCCCTCCGCAAGATCGAGGTCGTGCGGCCGCGCGGCGCGTTGGGCAAGAACACCGTGGCGGCGCTGCAGGCCGGCATCGTGATCGGCTTCGCCGGACAGATCGACGCCCTGGTCGACCGGCTCCGCGCCGACGTCGCCGAGCTCTCCGACGCCTCCGTGGTGCTCACGGGAATGCGCGCCGACGTGGTGTCCGAGGAGTCCCGGACCGTCACGGACGTCGAGCCGGAGCTCGCGCTCGAGGGTCTGCGGTTGGTGTACGAGCGCAACTGCTGACCTGCGGGATGTCCTGCGCCCGGCGGTGGCCGTCGGGCATGCTTGGTGGATGAGCGGTGCGAACGCCGGACGGTCGGGCGGGCCCGGCCGCGGTGGGAGCGACGACTCCGCCGACGACGATGACGCGTACGACGACACGACCAGCGACGTGCTCCGCCGTGACTCGTCGGAGTTCGATCGCGGGCTGTCCTTCTTCGACGCCATCTACGGGTTCGCCGTCACGCTGCTGATCGCGAACGTGGACCTGCCGGAGCCGCAGGAGTGGCAGAACCTGCCGTCGCTGGCGGATTCCGGGCTGGGGCAGCAGCTGTTCGGGGTGGTGCTGAGCTTCGTGGTGATCTGCGTGCTTTGGCGCGTCAACGTGCGGCTGATCAAGCACATGCGGGGGCTCGACGGTCCGATGATGGTCGCCAATCTCGTGGCGACCGGCCTGGTGATCCTCGTGCCGTTCACGACCGATGCCCTCAGTAATCCCGCGACGGCGGACCTGGCGTTGCCGACGGTGCTGTACGCGGTGAACATCGCGGGCGTGTCGCTGGCGCAGTCGGCCGTCTACCAGCTGGGCCGGCGGGGTGGTCTGGAGCGGAGCCCGACGTCGGCCCGGCAGAACCGGGCCGCCCTGGGCGATGCCCTGGTGACCCCGGCGGTGTTCCTGGTCTCGGTGCCGATCGCGTTGACGCTCGGGGCGTTCGCGGCGCAGCTGACCTGGCTGTCGCTGGTGGTGCTGCTGCCGGTGGCCGGCCACCTGTCCTCCCGGGCGGCCGCCCGCGCCCGCGTGGCCGGGCCGGGGGCGGGTCGGGTGAAACCGGACGCCGGGGGTCAGGCAGCCGAGCGGTAGCTGGTCATGGAGACCGAGCCCCAGGCGTAGCCCTTGCTGAAGGCCTCGAGCTTCTCGCCGGAGCCTGCCGCCATGCCGGCGGTGTAGAGCAGCGGCAGGTAGTGGTCGGCGGTGGGGATCGACATGCCGGCGTCGGGGTGCTCGGTCAGGGCGAGGGCGTCCTCGGGACGCTCGGTGAGCACCTTCTGGACGTGGTCGTCGAAGCGGTGGGCCCAGTCGGTGCCCGTGTCGCCGCGCGAGGGGTCGACGGCCCGCAGGTTGTGCACGACGTTGCCGCTGGCCAGGACGAGCACGCCCGAGTCTCGCAGTGCGGAGAGCTTGGTGCCCAGGTCGAAGTGGTAGCTCGCCGGCTTGGACGCGTCGACGGACAACTGGGCCACGGGCACGTCGGCGTCGGGAAAGACGTGGGCGAGAACGGACCAGGTGCCGTGGTCCAGCCCCCACGAGTCGCGGTCGGCCCCCACCCAGGTCGGCTTGACGACCTCGGCCACTTCGGCCGCCAACTCGGGCGCGCCGGCGGCGGGGTACTCGAACTCGTTGAGTTCCCGGGGGAAGCCGTAGAAGTCGTGGATCGTGCGCGGCGAGGACATGGCGGTCACGGCGGTGGCGTTGATGTACCAGTGCGCGGACACGGCCAGGACGGCGCGGGGGCGCTCGGGCAGGGAGTCGCCGAGGGCGGCCCACTCGCGGGTCCAGGCGTTGTCCTCGAGTGCGTTGAGGGGGACGCCGTGTCCGATGAAGGCTGCGGGCTGGCGGGCGTACGAGGCGGTCATCACTTCTCCTTGGATCGCTATGTATATGATGCATCAACTAAATTCGAAATGCCAGCCCTTGGTCGACGGGCCTTGAAGTGGGTAGACCGGTCTGTCTATTATTGCGGTCATGAACGCGCGACGAATGCCCTCGGCCGGTCCGGCGGCATCGACGCGCGCGTGTCCCGGCCCGGCAACGCCCCGATCGACCACCAGAGCTGCAATCCACCGGGAGAACCACATGACCGCCGCCTTCACCACCACGACCCTCTCGACCACCGTCACCGCCGCGGACTACGCGGTGGCCGTCCGGGCCGGCGCCCTCGTGGTGGACATCCGCTCCCGTGCGCAGCGTGAGCGGCAGGGGGTGCTGGCCGGGGCCATTGCCGTGGAGGCCCGCCCGGTGGTGGACCTGCTCGATCCGTCCTCGGCCGCGCCGCTGGCCGCCGTCGCCGACGGCCGCCGGGTGGTGCTGGTGAGTGACGACGGACTGGACGCGGAACTGTTCGCCCTCGAGCTGGCGTCCCGCGGGGTCCGCGGTGTCCGTGCCGTCGACGGCGGCCACGAGGCGCTGCGGTCCGCCCGCGCACTCGGGCTGCTCACCGACGCGGACCACCTGATCCGCGAGCGGTCCGCGATCTCCGCGCACTGACGTCGCGGCTGAAGCCCCGGCCACGGGTTCGGTCCCGCCGCACAGGGAGGACTATCCTCGGGAATCGTGACTGACTCGACTTCCTCCGCTCCCGGGGCCGTCCAGGACGAGCCCGCCGACGACACCCCCGAGCAGCTGCGCATCCGCCGCGACAAGCGACAGCGCCTGCTCGAGTCCGGAGTGGAGGCGTACCCGGTCGACGTCCCCCGTACCCACGGGCTGGCCGAGATCACCTCGGACCCGCGCTTCGCCGCACTCGAGCCGGGAGAGGAGACCGACGTCGTGGTCTCCGTGACCGGCCGCGTGCTCTTCGTGCGCAATACCGGCAAGCTCTGCTTCGTGCGCCTGCAGGACGGAATCGACCCGGCCGCGGACCTGTCCGCCCCGGCGGTCGACGGTGAGGCGGACGGGTTCACCCCGCAGCTGCAGGCCATGCTCTCGCTGGCCAACGTCGGCCAGGAGCGGCTCGACGCCTGGAAGCAGGACGTGGACCTCGGTGACTTCGTCTCGGTGACGGGGCGGGTCGTGCGCTCCAAGCGTGGCGAGCTGTCGGTCATGGCCGATTCGTGGGTGCTCGCCGCCAAGTCGCTGCGCCCGTTGCCTGTCGCGCACAAGGAGATGAGCGAGGACACCCGCATCCGCCAGCGCTACACCGACCTCATCATGCGTGAGCAGGCCCGGCGGAACGCCCTGCTGCGCATCAAGGTCGTGCGGGCACTGCGCCACGCGCTCGAGCGCCGGGACTTCCTCGAGGTCGAGACGCCCATGCTGCAGACCCTGCACGGCGGCGCGGCGGCCCGGCCGTTCGTCACCCACTCCAACGCGCTGGACCTGGACCTGTACCTGCGCATCGCCCCGGAGCTCTACCTCAAGCGCTGCGTCGTGGGCGGCATCGAGCGGGTCTTCGAGATCAACCGCAACTTCCGCAACGAGGGTGTCGACTCCTCGCACAGCCCCGAGTTCGCGATGCTCGAGACCTATCAAGCGTACGGCGACTACGACACGGCCGCCACGATGATCCGCGAGGTCATCCAGGAGGTGGCCACCGAGGTGTTCGGGTCGACCACGGTCACGCTCGTGGACGGCACCATCTATGACCTGGGTGGGCAGTGGCGCGAGGTGAAGATGTACCCGTCGCTCAACGAGGCACTGCAGCGCAAGCACCCGGAACTGGCTACCGCGGGCGTCGAGACGGTGACCGTCGATTCCGGCGTCGCCGAGCTGACCGCACTGGCCGGCAAGATCGGACTCGAGGTCCCCTCGGGCAAGGGCTGGCTGCACGGCAAGCTCGTCGAGGAGCTGTGGGAGCACCTGTGCGCCGACCAGCTGGACGGCCCGGTGTTCGTCCGCGACTTCCCGGTGGAGACCTCGCCGCTGACCCGCGACCACCGCACGGACCGCGGCGTCACCGAGAAGTGGGACCTGTACGTCCGCGGCTTCGAACTCGCGACCGCCTACTCCGAGCTCGTCGACCCGGTCATCCAGCGCCAGCGCTTCGAGGACCAGGCCAGGCTGGCCGCGGCCGGTGACGACGAGGCGATGGTCCTCGACGAGGACTTCCTCGCCGCGATGGAGCAGGGCATGCCGCCGTCGGCCGGCCTGGGCATGGGCATCGACCGCCTGCTCATGGCGCTGACCGGTCTCGGGATCCGCGAGACGATCCTGTTCCCGATGGTCAAGCCGCTTCCGCGCGACTGACCTGACAGTCGCCCGGGTGACAGCACGCGCGCTGGTTCTCGGGCTGGTTTCCGGTGTGTTGCTCACCGTGACCCATCGATTGCTGCCCGATCAGTGGGCGGTCCTGGCCGGGACGAGCGCGCTCTGGGGCGTGGTCTCCCTCGTCGCCGGCCGTCGGCTCGGTGAGCGAACCGTCCACGGGGCGGCCGCGGGTCTGACCGCGATGGTCGGCGTGCTGATTCCCTGGCTCGCGATCCATGCGGCCTCCACGCCCCCGGCCGAACTCGCGCTGTGGATGATCGTGGGCCCGGTCGCCGGAGCGATCTGCGGCGCGGCCGGTGCGATGTCCCGGATGCCCGGTCGGAGAGGAGCGCTCGCGGCCGGGGTGGTGCCAGGGATCGTCGGAGGCGAGGCGGTCTACGGTCTGCTGCTGATCGGTGGGCCTGCCTGGGGGCTCGAGTCGGTCCTGGCCGCAGGGCTCCTGGTGGTGGTGTCCCGTCGGGGCGGCCGGTTGTGCGCGTTCGGGTCGGCGGCGGTCCTGGTCGCCCTGGCCGCCGCGGCGTGCTTGGTCTACGACTCGATCCTGTGAGGAAGGGGACGCCTCAGAATGCGACGACCTCGTCCCCGACCTTCAGGTGCTCGAAGAAGTGGGCGGCGGCGTGGTGCCCCAGGTGGATGCAGCCGTGTGACGGCTCGTCGAGTCGGCCCTCATGGAACGCGATGCCGCTGACCGTGAAGTACGTCGAGAACGGCATCGGGGAGTCGAACGGGATGCTGTGGTCGTGACGGACGTGCCGCAGGACGTGGTGCGAGCCGCGGACCGTCTCGTGGCCGGGCCGGCCCGTGGTGATGGGAACCGGGCCGTAGGTGACGCGGCCGCCGTCGACCATCCACGCCTGTTTGCCGTCGACATCGATGCAGGCCCGGGCGGTCGGCGGGCACTGCGGCGGGGCGATCGCCGGCTCGGTCTCCGGGGAGCTCGCGACGGGGGCGCCCGGGCCGTAGCCGAGCATCGTCTCCCGGGTCATCCGCTCTGCCTCCGCCGGGTCGGCGGGCGACTGCGAGAGCACGTCACGCGCGATGAGATCGACGTTCGTGAGGTGCTCGGGCTGCTCCTGCTCGAGGAGGACCTGCCGGGCCACCGAGCGGATCAGCAGGGGATCCACGGAGACGGGCTGCGGGGACTCCTCGAGGACGGCAGGGGCGGCGGAGCCCGCCGCAGAGGCAGGGGATGCGGCGGTGGTCGCTGCGGCCGAGGCGACCGCGGTGGTGTCGTCGGGATCCGTGTTCCCTGCCCCCACTGCGGCCCCGGCGACGGCCGCCCCGACGACCGTCGCGGCGCCGAGCGCGGCGAGGTGGTTGCGGCGGACGGGCCGGTGCTCGGAAGGCATGTGGCCACCCTATCGCTGACGCGTCCACGCGTGGCCCCGCGCGGAGCCGCGCCGGCCCCGGGTCATTCCACTCCGCCGCGAGCCCACCCGGCCGCGATCATCTCCCGCAGCACCAGCTCGTCGATGCGTGCGAGCCGCGTGAGGTAGAGGCACCCCTTGCCGGTTCTGTGCGGGCCCAACCGTCCGAGGACAGCCGGGTCGTCGGGCAGGATCCCGTACAACGAGAGCGCCGATGCCCGGGGACTGAACCCCACCCGGAAGGAGTCACCCTCGCGACCGGAGTCGTAGACGTAGTGGTGGTGCCCGTACCCGACCATCGACGGGCCCCACAGGACGGGTTCCTCGCCGGTCTCCTCGCCGAACAACTCCAGCAGCCGCAGCCCGTCCTCGACACGCCGGGCGGTCGGCAGACCCTCGATCCAGGCGCGCGGGGAGCCGCCCGACGCCGCGAGCGTGGTGTTGTCGTTGCGGCCGGTGGGGCGTGGCCTCGCGACCGGGTCGGTGAACGCCAGCCCGGCACCGGTGAGCGCGTCGCGGAGCACCCCCAACTGGGCCGGGCCGAGCCCGTGGAGGGCCAGCACCTCCCCTTCGGCCCGGCCGTCGAGTTGCCGGAGGTCGGTGATCCCGGCCGCGGCGAGAGCCCGAGCCGCGGGGGCGGACAGGCGGGGCAGGGGTAGTGGCGTGTCGGACATGGGGAGACGCTAGCCCACCATCGGCCGGCCGGCTCGGCCCTGAGGGCGTGCTGAGATCGGACTGTGACTCCGCGATGCGCGGCCGGGTGATCCGCGCCGGGCATAATCAGCGCACATGACACGCTTCGTCCCGCGCGCGGCGCTCGCGGTCGCCGCCGCCGTCGCACTGGCGGTATCCGCGGCTCCCGCCGCCTCCGCCCAGCTGCCGCTGCCGGTCCCACCGGAGATCGAACAGGCGATCACGCAGGCGCAAGCCGGCTCGGCGCAGGCCGACTACGATGCGCGCACCTCGATCGGCGGGGCCCTGGAATCCGCCGGGATCACCCCGCCGCCGGGATTCGTCCCGCCGCCGCCCGCGGCACCCACGCCGTCGGCCCCGCCGGACGAGACCCCGCAGAGCCCGTGTCCGCGCACGGCCGACGCATGTGTGGATCTGGGCGGCGAACGCACGTGGCTGCAGGCCGACGGTCGGCTGAGCTACGGGCCGGTACGGATGTCCCACGGAAAGGCCGGCTGGGAGACGCCGACCGGCACCTACCAGGTCACCCGCAAGGTTCGCCACGAGGTGAGCCGCCTGTTCGACAACGCGCCGATGCCGTACTCCGTCTACTTCGTGGGCGGGATCGCCTTCCACGAGGGCGACCCGGCGATCGACTCCCACGGCTGCATCCGCATGGACCTGCCGGCGGCGGCCACCTACTTCGAGCACCTCGAGGTGGGCGACACCGTGGTGGTGTTCTGACGGCCCCGCGCCCGGGCCACTGTCACCGATCGTGATGGTGGGGGCGGGCCGACTCCACGTCCGGAAAGATGTACTCGGCCGACCGCGCGGCCCATGCGGACCCGCCGGTTACCAGCAGGAACCCGAGTGCTGCGACGAACGGCCCGTAGGACATGGCCGCGCCGGAGGGCAGCCCGGACAGCAACGGCTCGCCCGCGCCAGTGGACGACACCAGCGTCCACATGAACGCCAGGTGGGCGAGCAGGATGATGCCGCCGACCAGCGCCCCGGCCATCGCGAACGCACCGAGTCGGGTGGCCGCGGTGACGGCCACGAGGAACAGCAGCACCACCAGGCCCAGGAAGAGGACGGGTGCCACGCTGCGCACGTCGATGATCTCGGTGATGCCCAGCGCGGTGATCTGTGAGCCGCCGCCGGTGGTCAGCCACGGGAGGTAGAGGCTGAGCAGCGCCAGCGCGAGCCCGACCGCCGCGGCCAGCGCGCCGATCCGGTTGGTGACGTGGGGGACGATCCGCGTCCGCGCCGGAGCTCTGGTGGGAAGCGCCGCGCGATGGGGTGCGGGGTGCGTGTATGCGGTCATCGTGATCACCCTTCCGGCAGAATTCGCCTGCAGTGGTATGCCTCACATCCTACGACCGATTCCGGCCCGAATCTACCGCTGGGTCTCCCGTTATGGTATTGGGACCGCCTCGGCGGGGGCGGTCAGCGCTTCCGGTTGGTGTGCCGTGTCGGTTCGGCGGTCATCGGATCCTCGGGCCACGGGTGCTTCGGGTACCGCCCGCGCATCTCCGCCCGCACCCCGGGATAGGCCTCGCGCCAGAAGAAACCCAGATCGCGGGTCACCGCGAGGGGGCGCCCGGCGGGGGAGAGGAGGTGCACCGTGACGGGGACGCGGCCGCCGCAGATCCGCGGGGAGGTGGTCCAGCCGAAGCATTCTTGCAGCTTGGCGGCCAGGACGGGGGCGTCGTCCGACCCGGGCTCGGGATAGTCCACGCGGTACGACGACGACGAGGGCACCTGCAGCCGCTCCGGCACCAGCTCGTCGAACGACCCGGCCTCCGGCCAGGGCAACAGTCGCTTCAGCGCCGGGCCGAGGGCCCGGCCCGCGATCGTCGAGCCCTGCGCGAGGGCGGCGATCTCCGGCCCGAGCCATTCGTCCAGACGCTCGGCGAGGCCGGCCGCGGACACGTCGGGCCAGGGCTCACCGAGTTCCCGGCGGGCCAGCGCGAGGCGACGCCACAGGGCGAGGGCGTCGTCGTCGGGGCCCAGGGCCGGGAACCCGCCGGCCCGGACCGCGGCCGAGACCGCCTCGACGGCCGCCGCGTGTGAGGGCCGCACAGGTGTAGAGGAGAGTTCGATCGCGCCGAGACGCCGGACACGGCGGCCGGTCAGTGAACGGCCGGCGAAGTGGGCGGTCTCGTCGTCGTCGACAAGAGGGGACGCGGCGTCGAGCGCGTCGTCCCGACTGATCGCGGCGGCCCCGCGGATCACCGCCCCGGCCTCTCCCGCAGCGCGCCCGGCGGCGCGGCCGACCTCCGCCACGGCCAGCCATTCCCGGCCGACCAGCGCCGAGCCGGGCGGCAACACCGCGCCGGTCCCGGAGGCGAAGGTGTACTGGTCACGTCGGCGGCGTGCGACCCGGTCCGGGTGAGCGAGCGCGATCACCAGCCCCGTCGCGTCCTCCCGTCCGTCGCGCCCGCCCGCGGGGCTGCCCGCGGCGCGACCCTCGCGCGCGATCCGCTCCATCCGGCGCGCCTGCTGCTGCCAGGCCCGCGCGTCCGGCGCCCGACCCGACCGCAACGCCCGCAGGTCCGCGGCCAGGTCACCGC
Organism: Dietzia sp. NPDC055343; assembly: GCF_053645265.1. NCBI lineage: Bacteria > Bacillati > Actinomycetota > Actinomycetes > Mycobacteriales > Dietziaceae > Dietzia > Dietzia sp. NPDC055343. The sequence goes on from NZ_JBSHMJ010000006.1 coordinate 37,587, forward strand.
CCGGGGAACGCCGGTCCGAGGCCAGCAGCGCCACCACCTCGGCGGCGGCCCGCGGGCCGACCAGTGACGCCCCGTCGAGCAGGGCCCGGGCGTGACGCGGATCGGCCGGCACCCGTGCCAGGTCCCGGCCCCGGTCGGTGGCCCGGCCGTCGGCATCGAGTGCGCCGAGGCCGCGCAGCACCGACTCCGCGCGGGCCAGCTCCCCGACCGGCGGGGCGTCCGGCAGGGCCAGCCCCGCGCCGCGCGGCGCACCCCAACACGCCACGTCGAGGGTGAAGGTCGTGAGATCGGACGTGGCGATGGCCGGGGAGCGATGCGACGGCAGGTGCGTGTATTCCTGCTCGCTCAGGCACCGCACCGCCAGGCCCGGGCCCAGGCGTGCGGCGCGGCCGGCGCGCTGGACGCACGAATCCCGCGACGCCGACACGGTCACCAGGCCGGTCATATCGCGGGCGGTGTCGCGGCGCGGCTCGCGGCTCAGACAGGCGTCCACCACCACCTGCACGCCCGGGACCGTCAGCGAGGACTCGGCGAGATCCGTGGAGACGACCACGCGCGGACGCGACCCGCCGCCGGTGCGGCCCGAGCCCGACACCGCGCGGTCCTGCGCCGCCGGGTCGAGCCCGCCGTGCAGCGGAAGGATCTCGGCGGCCTCACCGAGCCGGGCGGACAGCAGGCGCACCACCCGCTCGATCTCGCGCACCCCCGGCAGGAACACCAGGGAGTCGTGGCCGCTCGCGCGAACCTCGTCGGCGGTCACCGTCGCGACGTGCTCGAGGAACCCGTCGGTCACCCCGCGCGCGTCGAGCCTGGGCGCGGACGGCGGTGCGTAGCGGACCTCCAGGGGGTGCAGGACGGCCGGGACGTCGACGACCGGGGCGGGGGTGTGCCCGTCACCGGTGCTCCCGCCGAGCAGGCGGGCGAAGCGGTCCGCCTCGACCGTCGCGGACATCGCCACCACCGGCAGGTCTTCGCGCAGCTGGCGCAACTCGCACAGCAGGGCGAAGGCGAGGTCGGACTCCACATCGCGTTCATGGACCTCATCGAGCACCACCGCGCCCACGCCCGGCAGGTCGGGATCGGAGATCAGTCGGCGTACCAGCACGCCCGGTGTCACGAACTCCACCCGCGTGTCACGGCCGACCGTCGAGTCCCCGCGAACCGAATAGCCCACCGGCCCGCCGGGCTCCGTACCGGTCAGGCGTGCCAGGCGGCGGGCCGCGGACCGGGCGGCCACGCGGCGGGGCTGCGTCACCACCACCCTGCCGGCCACGCCGTCGGCCACCGCGACGGCCGGCGGCACCAGCGTCGTCTTGCCCGTACCCGGGGGCGCCTGGACGACCGCGGTGCCGGTCGCGGCGAGGGCCTCGCGTAGCGCCGGTAGGGCGTCGGCGAACGGCAGCCCGCTGCCGATCCGCTCCGGGTCGAACCGGCTCACCCGGGCTCCGGGCGGTTCTCGCGCTGCGTCGGGCCCGGCTCGGGGGCGTCCGGATAGATGCTGCGGGTCTCCGCGCGCGTGTAGCGGCGCGGGAACAGGTCGTACGGATGGACCTTGGGCAACGTCTTGGCCACCGCGAGCGTCACGTACATGACGGTGTTGATCGCCACGAACGCCGCGAGCACCGCGAACCACTCGGAGGCCAGCACCGACTCGGGCAGCAGGATCCCCGCGTGGATCGTCTCGATCTGCATCGTGTGTGTCGTCATGTCCCCTCCACCCTGGTCGTCCCGTCCTCGCCGACCACCACGTGGCCCCAGTTGGCCTGGCGGGCCAGGAGGATGTCGAACACGCCCTTGAGGAAGACGATGTTGAGGAACGTCGCGTACGCCAGCTCCGGGATCAGCACCACCGCGACGAGCTTGGCCCGCAGGTCCGCCTTCCACACCCCGACCAGCCGTTCGAGCATGAACAGCAGGCCGAGCCCGCCCCAGAAGGGATACCAGACCCACTCGTCGAGGGCGAGCGCGGTGATGGTGATGAGCAGCAGGTAGCTCAACAGCGCGATCGCCCCGTACCCGATCCCGAGCTGCTGGAACCAGTACCGGGTGGTCTGCGGCGTGATCCCGTAGGCGCCGAGGTTCTCCAGCGCGCCGCGCTGCCAACGCAGTCGCTGGTGCCACAGCGCCCGCCAGGTGGGCATGACCTCGGTGACCACCGTGCACTCCGGAGGGGACACCATGAGTCCGCCGAGGGATTTGAGGGCCAGCGTCAGCTCGTTGTCCTCCGTCAGCGCCGCCGTGTCGTAGACGTCCCCGTGCCTGCCCGGGATCCGGGTGCCGCGCGAGTCGGCCACCGTCCGCAGCGCGCGCGAGCGGAACACCGAGGCGGTGCCGGTGAGGACGAACACCCGGCCCCGGCGTCGGCGGATGTCGCGGCTGTAGCGGGTGTACTCGTTGCGCTGGTACTGCCCGAGGAGTCCGGCACCGTCCTCCCCGTAGAACAGGCCGCCGACGGACATGAGGGCGCGGTCGTCGGTGAAGCGTCGGCGGGCGGAGGTCAGGTAGCCCTGGTCGAGCACCGTGTCGGCGTCCATGACCATCACGCAGTCGTTCTCGCCCAGGTCCGGCAGGAGGACCGCGAGCGCCTGGTTGAGCGCGCCGCCCTTCTTGTGGGCGTTGTCGACGGAGGCGAACACCTCCACGCCCGCCGCGCGCGCCAGGTCGGGTGTCGAGTCGGTGCAGTTGTCGGCCACCACGATGATCCGCTCCGGCGGGTCGATCTGGTCCTGCAGCGAGGTGATGGTCGCGGAGATCCGATCCTCCTCGTTGTGCGCCGGGATGAGGACCGTGATGGTGACCGGCCCGTGGAACACGCCGCGGGTCTCGGCCATGACGACCTTGGGGGCGAGCGGGATCCCCTGCTCGTCGAGGGAGCGTCGGTAGCGGTTGGCGACGGTGGTCTCCACCGACGTCGCCACGGCGACGAAGATCAGGGCGACGACGAACGCCGCGACGATCACCGCCACCGGTGGGGCGTACGCATCGTAGAGGAACCGCAGGTTTCCCAGCCGGCCCTCCCGGGCCTGCTGGACGCGGTTGTCGGACAGCGTGAGCGCCAGCCAGAGCATGAGACCGGCCATGGCGGCCAATCCGACGACGGCCACTCCGACCGTCCGTCCCATGGTGAAGGACGGTTTCTCCAACGCTGGTTCCTCCTCGGTGTGGTGTGCGGGTCGCCGGGGACCCGGACTCGTCGCGGGGCGCAACCGCCGCGGCGTCAGGCAACAGTGTTCCGGCGTTCGCTGACGGCGTACACGATTCGGCAATGATTACCCCACCTGCGGCGTTGAACACACATGACAGGTCGACTGCCACTCCTGTGGCTCCGGTCGACGGACCGGGCCACTAGAGTGGTGCAAACCCGAGGAATGTGAGGTAGCACGATGTTCGAACGGTTTACCGACCGCGCGCGTCGCGTCGTCGTCCTGGCCCAGGAAGAGGCCAGGATGCTCAACCACAACTACATCGGTACCGAGCACATTCTGCTCGGGCTCATCCATGAGGGCGAGGGTGTAGCGGCCAAGGCCCTCGAGTCCCTCGGGATCTCGCTGGAGGCCGTGCGTAGCCAGGTCGAGGAGATCATCGGTCAGGGCCAGCAGGCGCCCAGCGGGCACATCCCGTTCACGCCGCGTGCCAAGAAGGTGCTCGAGCTGAGCCTGCGGGAGGCCCTGCAGCTCGGCCACAACTACATCGGTACCGAGCACATCCTGCTCGGCCTCATCCGCGAGGGCGAGGGCGTGGCCGCCCAGGTGCTGGTCAAGCTCGGCGCCGACCTCACGCGGGTGCGCCAGCAGGTCATCCAGCTGCTCTCCGGTTACCAGGGCAAGGAGGCCGAGGCCACCGGCGCTCCGGCTGGAACCGGTGGACGTGAGTCCGGTACGCCGTCGTCGTCGACGGTCCTGGACCAGTTCGGCCGCAACCTCACCCAGGCCGCCATGGAGGGCAAGCTCGACCCGGTCGTCGGTCGCGCCAAGGAGGTGGAGCGCATCATGCAGGTGCTCTCCCGGCGCACCAAGAACAACCCGGTCCTCATCGGCGAGCCCGGTGTGGGTAAGACCGCCGTGGTCGAGGGCCTGGCCCAGGCGATCGTCAACAACGAGGTCCCCGAGACCCTCAAGGACAAGCAGCTCTACTCGCTGGACCTGGGTTCGCTCGTAGCCGGCTCCCGCTACCGCGGCGACTTCGAGGAGCGCCTGAAGAAGGTGCTCAAGGAGATCAACCAGCGCGGCGACATCATCCTGTTCATCGACGAGATCCACACGCTCGTCGGGGCGGGCGCCGCCGAGGGCGCGATCGACGCCGCGTCGATCCTCAAGCCCAAGCTGGCCCGCGGTGAGCTGCAGACCATCGGTGCCACCACGCTGGACGAGTACCGCAAGCACATCGAGAAGGACGCGGCGCTCGAGCGTCGTTTCCAGCCCGTGCAGGTGCCCGAGCCGAGCGTCGAGCTGTCCATCGAGATCCTCAAGGGTCTGCGGGACCGCTACGAGGCGCACCACCGGGTCACCATCACGGACGCCGCACTGGCCGCGTCCGCTCAGCTGGCGGACCGGTACATCAACGACCGCTTCCTGCCGGACAAGGCGATCGACCTCATCGACGAGGCCGGTGCCCGTATGCGCATCAAGCGGATGACGGCGCCGCCGGACCTCCGCGACTTCGACGAGAAGATCGCGGAGGCCCGCCGCGAGAAGGAGTCCGCGATCGACGCGCAGGACTTCGAGAAGGCCGCCGGCCTGCGGGACACGGAGAAGAAGCTCATCGCCGAGCGCTCCGAGCGTGAGAAGCAGTGGCGTGCGGGCGACATGGACGTGGCCGCCGTGGTGGACGAGGAGCAGATCGCCGAGGTCCTGGGTAACTGGACCGGCATCCCCGTCTTCAAGCTCACCGAGGAGGAGACCACCCGTCTGCTCCGCATGGAGGACGAGCTGCACAAGCGGATCATCGGCCAGGAGGACGCCATCAAGGCGGTCTCGCGGGCCATCCGCCGTACGCGCGCCGGGCTCAAGGATCCCAAGCGCCCGTCGGGTTCGTTCATCTTCGCCGGCCCCTCGGGTGTCGGTAAGACGGAGCTGTCCAAGGCGCTGGCGAACTTCCTGTTCGGTGAGGATGACGCGCTCATCCAGATCGACATGGGCGAGTTCCACGACCGCTTCACGGCCTCTCGGCTCTTCGGCGCGCCCCCCGGGTACGTCGGCTACGAGGAAGGTGGCCAGCTCACCGAGAAGGTGCGGCGCAAGCCGTTCTCGGTGGTCCTGTTCGACGAGATCGAGAAGGCCCACTCGGAGATCTACAACACCCTCCTCCAGGTGCTGGAGGACGGCCGTCTCACCGACGGTCAGGGTCGCATGGTGGACTTCAAGAACACCGTGCTGATCTTCACCTCGAACCTGGGCACCAAGGACATCTCCAAGGCCGTGGGCATGGGCTTCTCCGGTATCGGGGAGCAGGATGCCGAGGGTCAGTACGAGCGGATGAAGCAGAAGGTCAACGACGAGCTGAAGAAGCACTTCCGCCCGGAGTTCCTCAACCGCATCGACGAGATCGTGGTGTTCCACCAGCTCACGCAGGACCAGATCGTCCAGATGGTCGAGCTCATGATCGGCCGCGTCCGTTCGGCCCTCAAGGCCAAGGACATGGACATCGAGGTCACCAACCGTGCGGAGCGGCTCCTGGCCAAGCGCGGATTCGACCCGGTGCTGGGCGCGCGTCCGCTGCGTCGCACGATCCAGCGCGAGATCGAGGACACGCTGTCGGAGAAGATCCTCTTCGGCGAGGTCGCTGCCGGCGATCTGGTGACCGTGGACGTCGAGGGCTGGGACGGCGAGTCCGAGCGCACCGAGGATGCCAAGTTCACGTTTACTGGCTCCCCGCGCCCGGACGCGCCCGAGGACCGCGAGGGCGACGAGGTCACCGCCAGCGTCGCCCCCACGGGTGAGGCCGGGCCGGGCGACTCCTTGCCGCCGAGCTCGGGTGGCTTCGGTGGCGGCGCCCCGGGCGGCCCCGCCGGCAGCGGCGGGGCGGCTCCCGCCACGAGCTGACCGCTCCCGAGATAGTCGCAACGGACGACCCCCGCCCTCACCGGCGGGGGTCGTCCCCATTTCGGCGTCGCTCCCGGAACGCCACATCCGACTCGCGCCGCCAGTCAGCCTCCAGCCCCGCCTGCCCGCCGCCCCGATCCCGGCCCCCTCCGCCCCCGCCGGCCGCCGCTGCCCGTCGAGTGGTCGAAGATCCCGAAAGTCGGCGATGCCCACCTGGGAAAACGTGATTGGGATCGACCACGCGGCGAATTGTGAGCGGCTGGCCAGCGTTGTGTGAGGCACCTATGGCCTCGCTGGAGGACCTATCCTCGGCGAGGCTCGCGAGCGGACGAGCGGCGACGACGGGGGAGTTACGGATGACGTACGGGGGCGGGCCATCGCAGGCGCCGGGGCACGGGCACGCGCCGGCGCGCGGGCAGGCGCCGGGGCACGGGCAGGCGCCGGGCGAGGGACGGCGCTCCGGGGCGTGGACAGCCCCCGGCCAGGAGAACGAGAACTCGAACGCGATCTGGTGGATCCTGGGGATCGTCTGCGCTGTCGGGTTGATCATCGTGGCGGCGGGGGCCATCGCGCTCGCCGGCGTGGTGGAGCAATTCATGAAGTCAGGACTGGGGCCGAACTCGGCGCCGGCGACGTCGTCGTCCTTCACCCCTGCAGCCCGCCCGACGTCGTCCGCACCCGCCGCGCGTCCCCACTCCGCGGAGGGTCCTGCCAGCCCGTCGATTCGGGTATCACCCCGCTTTTCGCAGGTTCAGCCGGCGGCGGAGATGCCACGGGAAGATGCTGCGGAGTTGGGTGTGGAGGTGGACATCCAGACGTCCGAGCTGCGGTACGTGGTGATGGACATGTTCGACGAGCCGATCTACAACTGCATCTTCTCGGCCGACTTCCAGAACCTCACGGACCAGCCGCTGGTGGTGACGGTGGCGTTCCGCACGACCGGCGATCCTCAGATGGAATGGGCGGGTGGTTCACCCAAGAGGCTCGAACCGAACGATTCCACGAAGCTGGCGCTGGGCTGGGACGGCCTGAGCCCGGCGGAGGTGGGACTGAGCGAGAATGAGTGCACCGGCGGGGTCGAGCTCACCGAGTTGGTGGTGGCGCCCGGCTAGTGGGCGGAGCTCGATACCGAACGGAAGCCGCCGTCGAGGATCACCAGGGGATCGGCGGGCTCGTCGTCGAACCAGGCGTCGAGCAGACGCGCGATCACCAGGACGTGATCGCCAGCGGGCACGAGACGGTCCAGGACCACGCGGAGTCGGACCCGCCCGCCGTGGAGCAGTGGCTCGCCGGTCTCGGCGCGGGTCCACAGCGCCGTGTCGGCGAACCGCAGATGCGACGGCCCGGCAAAGCGGAGCGCCAGGTGCTCGTCCCCTTCGCCGAGCAGATGCACGACGGCGGTGCGGGCCTCGAGAACGGCCGCCAGGCTCGACGAGGATACTCCCACGTTGAAACTGATCAGGGCGGGCTCGGCAGACAGGCTCGAGGGGGACGACGCGGTGAAGCCGACGGGACCGTCCGAACCGTCCAGGGTGACGATGGTGACGCCGGCGGGATGCGTCCTCATCGCGCGCCGGTGGACCTCCCGGGAGACGGGCGGGACGGTAGTGGACAACGACTGGTGTTCAGGCATGTCGGAAGTCTGCGGCCCGCCCGCTACGGATGTCGAGACTTCCGTTCGCGGTGATGCAAAGTGCGGCGGCGGAAGCAGGCCGCCACGGCGGTGAAGGCGCGGCCGGGCCGGGCCCTACGACGCAGAGAGCGCCCGGGCCGCGAGCACTGCCGTGGGGTCCGCGGAGATCGCGTCGAGTGCGACCGCCATCGCGGCGAACTGCTGGATGCGGCCTCCTGCCGTCGAGACCCGCAGATCCGGCGCCCCGCCCACGAGACGGGTCTCCCGGGTCGCCTTGATCAGCGCCGACAGGTACCGCCGATGGTCGGTGAAGGCCTGACCGCACAGGACGACGGCATCGGGCCGGGTGATGGAGGACAACAGGCCCACCAGCCGGCCCAGGACCGTGGCGCGCTCGACGAGGATCGCTTCCGCCACCGCGTCCCGGCGGGCGCGCACGGCGAGTTCGGCCACCGATCCCACCTCTATTCCGTGGCGACCCGCAGCCCGGACCAGCCCGGAGTCGCCGACCACGTCCAGCAGGCCGCCGCCGCGGTCGTCGAGCAGCTCGGTGGCTCCGACGGGCAGGTGCGTCAGATCGGGGGAGCCCGCCCGCGGCTGGTGGACGACGCCATCGATCACGAGCGCGGAACCCAGGCTCTCGCGTGCATAGACCACCAGCGTGGTGCCCTCGTGGGTCTCGTGCCCCACCAGCAGCTCGGTCGCGGCCATGGCCTCGACGTGCGGCGCCACCGAGAACGGCACCCCGATCCGGTCGGCGAACAGGTCGGTGACGGGCACGTCCTTCCATCCGAGCAGGTCGTGGTCGATCCGGCCCGCCCCGGTGATCCGGGCGGCGGTGGCGATCCCACCCCGGACCAGCCGGCGGTCGCGGTAACCGTCCAGAAGTCGGAACGCGACCGCGGTCAGATCGTCGGCGATCCGCGCCGGTTCACGGCCGGGCGTGCCGATCGCGTACTCGGACAGGATGCGGCACGCGAGGTCGCACACCGCCACCACGCTGCGATGTAAGCCGATGTGCACGGCGACGGTCACCGGACCGGACGGGTCGATCTCCACCGGGATGCTCGGGCGTCCGACCGATCCGTCGTGCATGAGTTCGGGACGCTCTTGGATGACACCCGCGGCCATCAGCGCGGAGGTCGCGCGTCCGACGGTCGCCACGGACAGCCCGGTCGTCGCTGCGATCTCGGGCCGGGAGACGGGCCCCCGGAACCGGATCGCCCGCATGACCCGCGCCGAGCTGATGTCGGAGAGGCGCAGGTCGGCCACGGGGGACTGGGTGGGCATGGCGGTGACAGTAACACAGACAATAGACAGATCGGTCTGGTGCAGTTAAGGGTTTCGGACTTGGGATCCTGCTGGTCACGCACGACATCGACGAGGCGATCGCGCTGGCCGACAGCGTGCTCGTGCTGGACCACGGCGCCGTTGCGCACACCGAGACCATCGACCGGCCCCGCGAGGGCGGGCAGGTCGGTCACCACCGACGATCACTTCTCGACGCCCTGGGCGTCGACGACTCAGACGAGGACTATTCGATATGACCACCACCGTTTCCGATATCCGCAGGCGACACTCGATACTGATCGCACTCCTCGCCCTGGTGGTGGTCGTGATGATCGCCGGTGCGGGGTGCGCCAGTCGGGAATCGCAGGCCCAGGCGCCCGTCCCGGACAGGGTGGACCCGGCGGAGCTGTCCGACCTCGTGCTGCGGGTGGGGGACCAGAAGGGTGGCACAGAGGCGCTACTGACCGCGTCAGGGCAGCTCGACGACCTGCCGTACCGGGTGGAGTTCTCCACCTTCACCTCCGGACCGCCGCAGATCGAGGCGCTCAACGCCGGGCAGATCGACGTGGCCGTGACAGGCAACACCTCGCCCGTGTTCGGGGCCGCGGCCGGGGCGCGCGCGTCCGTCGTGTCCGCCTACGCCAACGACGGGGAGGGCGACCAGATCCTCGTCCCGGCCGACTCGGACGTGCAGTCCGTGGCGGACCTGGTCGGCCGGAAGGTGTTGGTAGCCAAGGGCACCTCCGCCCACGGCCACCTGCTGCTGCAGCTCCGTAAGGCCGGGGTCGACCCGGACGACGTGGAGCTGGTGTATCTCCAGCCCGCCGAAGCGGGGTCGGCGTTCTCCCGCGGCGACGCTGACGCGTGGGCCATCTGGGACCCGTACACTGCCATCACCCAGACCACCTCCGATGCCCGCACCCTCACCGCCGCGGCCGGGACGACCAACGGGTTCGGGTTCGGCGTGGCGTCTGACGAGGCCCTGGCGGACCCGCGCCGGCAGACCGCGATCGCCGACCTGCTGGTCCGGATCGCCGAGGCGGGGAAGTGGGCGGCAGAGGACCCGACCGGGTGGGCGGACTACTACGGAGCGGCGGTGGGCATCTCACCGGAGGCCGCCGAGCTCTCGCAGGGCCGTAGCAGCCGGGTGCCGGTCGCGCTGGCGGACACGATCGCCAGCGAACAGGAATTCGCCGACGTGTTCACCGAGGACGGTCAGATCGATGCTGTCGACGTGAATGCACTGGCGGACGAGCGGTTCGCTGACGACCTGGCGCCCGTGGTGGGCCCGCTGCCCTGAACTGAGCCGGGCTGCCCCGAGTTGTGCTCGCCTCGGGCCCGAGCTGGCCAGGTCAGGCGGCGATCCGGTCCCAGAGGGTCGCGATCGCCGCCCAGCCGACCATGCCGACGGTGGAGTAGAGCAGCGCCCAGAGCACGCACCCCACGGTCACGGCCGGCAGGTAGCGGCGTAGCGGCATGACGGTGAAGCCGGCGCTGAAGTTGATCGCCGTCTGGATGCCGACCGTCAGGAACGACAGTGGCACCGCGACCACGCCGTAGCGGGCGGAGAGCCGCTGGGCGCGCTTCATGGTCGGCCCGTCGAGGCGACGGGCGAGCCTGTCGCTGAGCCGACCCCCGCTCAGCGCGCCCCGGCCCAACCAATAGGTGGCGTTGGCCCGCAACATCACGATCAAGAACAGGGTACCGAAGGCCAGGGCGAACGGCAGTTCGGCGATCCGGTCCATGGGCGGGCAGCGATGCGGGGTGCGGTCAGGTCGGGTCTGGTCAGCCGGCGGGCTTGACGTCCATTACGACGTCGAACTCCAGCAGGTTCGCGCCCTCTGCGACCGGCTTGCCGTGCTGACCTGCGTGGGCCGCGCGGGCGTCGCCGTCGCGCCACGCCTCGAACGAAGCGTCGTCCTCCCAGGTCGTCACCACGAAGTAGCGGGTCTCCCCGCCGGTCGGGCGCAGCAGCTGGAACCCGAGGAAGCCCGGGGAGTTCTCGACGGTGTGCGCGCGCTCGGAGAACCGGCGCTCGAGCTCGGCGCCGGCCTGCGGCGGGACGTTGAGGGCATTGATCTTCACGACGGCCATGTAGGACAGCCTACGCTTACCGGCCGACGAGGCGGGTCGCTGACCTGACTCGGGGCGAAGCCCACGGGCGCCGGACTCGCGGGAGACCGGTCCTACCCGAACTTCGACGAGCCCCCGAGGTCGATCGCGATCTCCGCGCCCGTGATCCCCGCTCCCGCGGGACTGCACAGATGGACGACCATCGCCGAGATCTCCGTCGGTTCGACCCACGGCCGGGGCAGCACGTTGAGCGCGCCGAACCCTGCGGCCGCGCCGTCGAGATCGCTGGCCTCGCCCCCGGACATCAGCGAGATCATCGCGGAGTTGTCGATCATCGGGGTGCGCACGTTGCCGGGATGGATCGAGTTGACGCGGATCCCCATGGGGCCGACCTCGCCCGACAGTGATTTGGCCAGACCCCGAACCGCCCACTTGGACGCCATGTAGCTGGTGGTGTTGGCGGCTCCGGTCAGTCCGACCATCGAGCTGATAATGACGATGGAGCCGCCGCGGCCCGTGTCCAGGATGTGGGGAACCGCGACCTTCGTGGTGATCCAGGTGCCCTTGAAATTGGTGTCGACCGTGGCGTCCCACTCCGCCTCACTGCGCTCCCAGGACCGGGTGACAGGGGCGGACACCCCCGCATTGCACACGGCGAAATCGAGTCCTCCGAGCGCGGCCACGCCGGTGTCGACGGCCGCCGCCATTGCCACCAGATCCCGGACGTCAGCGACAGCCGTATGGCACCGGCGCCCGGACGCTCGCACCGCCTCGGCGGTGGCATCGAGGTCCTCGGGTCGGGCCAACGGGTACTCGATGGTGGGGATGTCGGAGCAGATGTCCGTGGCGATGATGTCACAGCCGGCCGCGGCGAGCGCCTCGCAGTGTGCCCTGCCCTGGCCACGCGCGGCGCCGGTCACCAGGGCGACCCTTCCGGTCAGCGGCGCTCCGATAGTCGGGTCGTTAGTCATCCGTTGCTGTTACCTTTCGTGGGTTCCGGGGATCGGGGTGCTACGTCGAGCGCATGTGCTTCGACAGGTCACCGAACCCGTCGGGGAGCACTCGGCGTTCAGCGAACCTCCAGTCGCCGCTGTGGGAGGAGAAGGAGTCCGCGTATCGCCCCTGGAAGATGATGGTGGGCTGGGCCCGGGAGATCGATTGGTAGACGATCACGTACGACTGCGCGGTTGCCGACGTGCCCTGCTCGTCGAAGTCAATGCAGATGTTGCCCATGACGTGGCGCGTACCCGTCGAGCCGTCGTCGTACAGGATGATGTTCGAGTGCAGGAACTCCGCTACCGCGTCACGTCCTGTGAAGGCGAGAGCTGGCCCGGGTCGCCACACCCCGTCTGCGAACAGGTCCGCGGTCTCGTCGAGTCGTCCGGAGTCGAGTGTCGTGCAGTACGCGTAGATCAGGCGGGTGATGGCCTCCCTGGCCTCGATCCGCTCCACGGCATCCATGTCAGTCCTCTCGGTGCGCCGGGTTGAACAAGGCCGGGTGACTCACTCTTCGATGAAGGCGCCGTCGAAGAGCATGGTGGAGGAAATCGTGGGCTGGACGCCCCTGACCTCCTCGGAAATGAGTACGTATTCCTCGGCGTTGCCGACGACGGTGAACGGCATGACCCGGTTGTGGACTTCCTGCAGGCGCGCGAAGCCCTCCTTCTGCGCTTGCAGGTCGGTCGCGGCCATGAGTTCGGTGACCGTCGCGACGAGTTCCGGGTCATCGATGCCGGTGAGGTTGGTGGCGCCGCCGGGGGTCAGGGCGCTGTAGAAGGTGGAGGCCGGATCGGCGTCGGACGTATCCAGGCCGCCGATGACGATCTCGTAGTCGCCCGTGAACTGTCGCGCGGTGACCTGGGACACCGGTGCGTTCTCGATGGACACGTCAAACCCGGCGGCGTCGAGCAGCGCCTTCGTGACCACTCCTGCCTCGACATTCTCGGGACCGTCGGAGATCAGAAGGGTCAGTGAGCCGTTCCAGTCCGGATTGTCGGCCTTGATCTCCTCGACGAGCGCCGTGGCCGCGGCGTTGTCGTATTCCGGTCCGTCATGGCCGTCGTAGAAGCGCGAGGACTCGGCCAGCAGGGCGGAGGTCGGCTGCCCGGTGCCGGCGCGGAGCCGTTGATCCATGAGGTCTCGGTCGAGAGCGTGGGCCACGGCCCGGCGGGCCCGTTCGTCGGTGAGGATGCCGTCGTAGCCGGCCGCGCCGGAGTTCATGTTGATGACGGACCCGGCGCTGATTATCGTGTGGAATCCCTGTAGGCCGGAGTCCTGTGCGTCGGAGATGAACTTGGATCCACGCAGGAACCCGGCCTGGATCTCCCCGGTCCGGAAGGCGTCGAGGGTGCCCTGGGACCCGGGGATCCGGATGAAGCGCAGGCTGGGGCAGACGACGCCGCCGTGGTAGTCCGGGTTGGGCTCGAGCACGACCTCTTGGTCGGGGGTGTAGCTGGCGAGCGTGAACGCGCCGGCCCCGATCGGGTTGCGCGCCCACTCCTCGGCATCGGACGCCTCGAAGGCGGCCTTGGGGATGACCTCGCCGACGGTCCCGGCCAGGACCGACGGGAACCCTGCCCACGGCTGGGTCAGGGTGAATTCGACGGTATGCGGGTCCACGACCCGGGCCCGCTCGACCTGCATGGCCTGCGTCATGGCCATCGAGGTCGTCGCCGGGTCCTTGTGGAGTTCGACAGTGAAGGCGACGTCCTCGGCGGTGAGCGGGTCACCGTTGGAGAAGTTGACGCCCTCGGGCAGCACGAGGGTCCAGACCGAGTTGTCTTCGTTGGGTTCGAGCGACTCGGCGAGTTTGGGCTCGAACTCCTCGGCCTCCGGGTTCCAGCGCATCAGTCGGTCGTAGATCGCAGCCGACTCGGCGCCGCCGCGGACACCGGACTGGCCCTGGCCGGGCATGAACGTGGGCAGCATGACGTACTCGCCCATGGTGATGGTGCCGCCGACGTTCTCCTCGGTGCACCGGTCTGACTGCGCGGGGGTCAGCGAATCGTCTCCGCCGGCGGCGGTGGACGATCCGCCGCCCCCGCCACCGCAGGCCGCCAGGGTGATCGTGGCAGTGGATAGCGCGAGGATCGCACGTGTCGTCCGGGTCATGGGTCCTCCTAGGGGGCGGGGCCGGGACCGGCTTGGCTGTTTAAGTCGGTCCCTTAAAGCGGTGCTCTGTGATGAGTATCACGACTAGGGGCGCCGCTGACAACAGAATTAAGAAATTGCCTCAGTCGGCGCATTAAACCGCCTCGCCCCGCGGGTTGCGTATCGGACCGAGTGGTCGGCCCGTAGTTCAGGTCGGCAGTGAGTAGCGGCCCTCGACCTGCACCACGAGCCCGTCGTCGACAAGCGAGGCCAACGCCCGCGCACGTTGCACGTCGTCCGGCCACACCAGGTCGAGCCGCGCGGCGGTCGCGGTGCCGTCGCCGTCGCGCAGTACGTCGAGCAGCATGCCGCGGACCTGACGGTCGGTCCCGGCGTACGTCTGGGCCTTCCGCCTGGGCCCGTCCCAGGCGGGCTTCCCGGCGGCCACCCACGCGCACGAGGAGGCGAGCGGGCAGGCGTCGCAGTCGGGGGAGCGGGCGGTGCACACGAGGGCGCCCAGTTCCATGACCGCGACGGAGAAGGCCACGGCGTCCTCACGCCGCGCAGGCAACAACGACTCGACGGCGGCGAGGTCGCGACGGTTCGACGGCGGGCCCGCCTCGGCGAGCCCGTTGACGGCGCGCGCCACGACGCGCCGCACGTTGGTGTCCACCACGGGGACGGCCTGGCCGTGCGCGAAGCAGGCGACGGCGCGCGCCGTGTAGTCGCCGACGCCCGGCAGGGAGAGCAGGTCGTCGACGTCGGTGGGAACCTCGCCCCCGAATGTGTCGACGACGACGACAGCGCACTCCCGCAGTCGCAACGCACGGCGCGGATAGCCGAGTTTGCCCCACATGCGGATCACGTCCGCGGGGGCGGCGGCGGCGAGTTCGGCCGGGCCCGGCCACCGCGCCAGCCAGTCGCGCCAGACCGGCTCCACCCGGGCGACGGGCGTCTGTTGACTCATCACCTCACACAGCAGGATCTCCCAGGCGCTCACGCCGTCCTCGCGCCACGGCAGGGCGCGGCCGGCGCCGGAGAACCAGGAGATCAGGGCAGGGGTGTCGATGTCGTGGGCTGCGGTGGAGGTCACTGAGGGTCCTTCAGGGAAGCGAGTGCACAATATGAGCCATGCCTCATACCAACCCGATCAGCGCCTGGGCCTCGCTCCGCGACGGCAATCATCGATTCGTCAACGGCGAGATGCGTCATCCCAGCCAGAATACCCAGCGGCGTGAGGACCTGGTCGCCGCGCAGCAACCCAAGGCCGTGTTGTTCGGCTGTTCGGACTCGCGGGTGGCGGCAGAGATCATCTTCGACCAGGGGCTGGGCGATATGTTCGTCATCCGCACGGCGGGCCACATCATCGACACCGCGGTCCTGGGGTCGATCGAGTACGCCGTGCACCTGCTGGAGACGCCGCTGATCGTGGTGCTGGGGCACGACAGCTGCGGCGGCGTGGCCGCGGCGGTCGAGGCGCTCAAGACCGGCGAGATCCCGCCCGGGTTCCTGCGGGACGTGGTCGAGAAGGTCTCCCCGTCGATCCTCAACGGCCGTCGCGAGGGCCTCACGACGACCGACGACCTCGAGGCGCGGCACATTCTGGAGACCGGTGAGCTGCTGGAGCAGCGGTCCAAGATCATCTCGGAGCGGGTGGCCGCCGGCAAGCTCGCGATCGTGGGCGTGACGTATAAGCTCAACGACGGGCGAGCGTATCTGCGCAGCGTGATCGGCGACGTCGAGGACGTCCCGCACGGTCCCGGCGAGGAGATGGTCGCGGTCTGAGGGACACGCCGCGCCGCAGGTCGGGTGGGCGCGGGCTCGGATCTAGAGTTGGGCTCGTGCAAGAACCTCAGGGCCCCCTACCGCGCGAAGTCTATGTCCGCCGTCGTGTCGCGGCGGTCGTCGTCGCGGTCGTCGTCGTCCTGGCGGTGGTGGTGGCGCTCTTCCTGGCCTCCCGCGACACCGGGACGGACACCCAGGCGACGGCCGACGGCGGGGACCCGGATACGTCGGAGGCCGCAGAGACCACCGAGACCTCGACCACCGAGCCCACCGAGAGCGACAAGCCCGACGACGACGGCGGCGCGTCCCGCGGTCGTTGCGCTGACGAGGACCTGCGCCTGGACGTGTGGCCCGCCGGGCCGAACGTGCCGGTCGGCGAGGAGGTCCGCTTTTTCGTCAACGTCCTCAACACGTCCGAGACGACGTGCGACCGCGACCTGTCCGAGGCGCCGCTCTCGTTCGAGGTCTATCGGCTCGACGACAACACCAAGGTCTGGTCCAGCATCGACTGCACGACGCCCCGCGACGAGGACGAGGTCGAACTGCGCCCGAACGAGCCGGAGCCGCGCCAGATCGACTGGTCGGGCCGCCGTTCCGCCGAGGGCGCCTGTGCCGAGTCCGACCGCACGCCGGTCGAGGTGGGTTCCTACCAGGTGTACGCGCTGGTCGGGAACGTCTTCAGCCCGGCCGCGACGTTCAACGTGGTCGACGCGCCCGAGGCCTGACGTCTGAGGCCTGACGCTCGCGTCTGACGTCGGTCAGCCGGTGACGAGGCCGGTGAGCCGCTGCCGGACGTGCCGCGCCCACAGGGAGCCGACGCCCTCGACATCGGCGAAGTCCGCCTGCTCGGCCGCCAGCAGCGCCGTCACCGAGCCGAACCGCTCCACGAGTGCCGCGATCTGCACCGGCCGCAGCCGGGGGATATGGGCGAGCATCCGGTAGCCGCGCGCCGAGACCTGGTCGTCCAGGTCCTCGGGCTCGGCCGGTAGCCCGAGGCAGCGCGCGACGGGGCCGGGTAGCAGCAGATCCGCGTCGGAGAGCACGGTGAGCCGCTCCAGGCCCGTCTCGACCTGCTCGGCAGTGGGCAGGGCCGGGGAATCCGCATCGGCGGGATCCATGCCGGTCTGGTCCACCACCAGGTAGTCGGCGACGAGGCCCCAGAGCTCATCCGGGGTGTCCGAGAGCAGCTCCTCGAGCTGCAGTGTGGTCTGACGCCCGTACTCGCCCATCTCGACGGTCAGCTCGGCGAGCTCGGTCCCCAGTCGCTCCAGGCGAAGCAGGCGCTGGGCCATGGTGATCACGTCACGCACGGCCGCGTACCCGCCGATCTCCGCGCGATCGAGTCGGGCCCGGGCGCGGGCGGTGCGGGCGCCGTGACGCTCCATCGTGGCGACGGTCTGGTCGGCGCGGGCGAGCAGCACGACGGGATCGGCCAACACGCGGGCCTGCCCTGCGGCGTACACGGTCACCGTGGTCATGGATGCCGACACGGCGACCGCGGGGACACCGGTGTGCCGGGCGGTCCGCTCCGCGGCGCGGTGACGCGTGCCCGTCTCCACGGCGGGCAGTGAGGGATCGGGCACCAGATGGACATTGGCGCGGGTGATCCTCGTGCCGTCCGTGGACAGGACCACGGCGCCGTCCATCTTGCTCAGCTCGCGCAGGCGGGCCGGGGTGAACGGGACGTCGAGATCGACCCCGCCGTCACAGATGGACTGGACCGCGGGATCGTCCCCGAGTACGACGAGGCCGCCGGTTCCGCTACGCCGGATCCGGTCGAGCGCGTCGCGCAGCGGCGTGCCCGGGGCGAGGCGGCGGAGAACGCCGCGGACCTCGGCGTCGACGGGCGAGCCGTCAGCCGAGCGGGCGGACAGGGCGGACGTCTCAGTGCCCCTCGGACGGGGCGGCGGTCTCGGCCGGGCGGGTGTACTCGCCGATCTCGACGGGCTCGGCCATCACGGCCGCGTCCAGCTCGATCCGCTCGCCGTTGCTGAAGGAGACGGTGGCGGGGACCGAGGTGCCGATGTGTAGCTCCTCGCCTCCGGGCAGCACCGCCGTGGCGTGCTCGAGGCAGACGTCGGCGGCTGGCGGCATGGGGGCGGCGTCCGGGCTGGCGTCGAAGACGATCGAGCAGCCACGCTCCATCGGTCGGGTGTCGCCGAGCTGTACCGGCATGCCGTCGACCTCGGCCGACTCGATGCCGATCGGGTCCTCCATGCCGTAGCCGGTGTACGAGGCCGCGAAGCCGACACGGGCCTCGCCGCCGTCCTGCGGGATGAGCACCTGGAAGTCGTTCACGGACAGATCGCCGGCCGAGCCACGGCCGCCGTCGACCGCGGCGACCTGGTTGGCGGTCTGCGACACCTGGCCGGATCCGCAGGCCGACGCCCCGAGGGCGGCGCCCACGGCCAGGACTACGAGCGCGGTGCGGCGCAGGCCGGTGTTCGGTGAAGTCACGTCAGGCTCCTCGGGGAATGGTCGTCTCTCAGGCCGGTCTCATCGTAGTCCACGGCCCCGCGCCATCGGTGCCGGAGTGGCCCCCTCGGGGGCGCCGGAATGCCTGGACAGGTCCAGCACGGTGCTGACCTGCGCAAACGGAAAACGCCGAGGCTGAGGGCGTGCTAAGATAGGTCAGTCGAAAGGGGAAAGCCACTCATGGAGTTCAAGGTCGGCGACACCGTCGTCTACCCGCATCACGGCGCCGCGACCATTCAGGCGATCGAGATGCGGACGGTCAAGGGCACCGAGAAGGAATACCTCGTCCTCAAGGTTTCGCAGGGCGATCTCACGGTCAAGGTCCCGGCCGAGAACGCCGAGTACGTCGGAGTGCGCGACGTGGTGGACCAGGCGGGCCTCGACAAGGTCTTCGAGGTCCTGCGCACCGAGCACGCGGAGGAGCCCACCAACTGGTCCCGCCGCTACAAGGCGAACGGCGAGAAGCTCGCCTCGGGCGATGTGAACAAGGTCGCCGAGGTCGTACGTGACCTCTGGCGCCGCGATCTCGACCGTGGACTGTCCGCGGGCGAGAAGCGCATGCTGGCCAAGGCCCGCCAGGTGCTCGTCGGTGAGCTCGCGCTCGCCGAGCGCGCGGACGAGGATCGCGCGGACGCGCTCCTCGAAGAGGTGCTGGGCTCAGCAGCGCCCGCGTCCGCGTAATGCGGCGCACCACCAGGTGACGCACCACGGATCGACCGGCCACCCCGCCCCTTCGGGCAGGGTGGCCGCGGTCGTCCCCGCCGCCGGGGTCGGCAGCCGCCTCGGCGCCGGTATACCGAAGGCGTTCGTCGAGCTCGAGGGCCGGACCATGCTCGAACGGTCCGTGGAAGGGCTGCTCGACTCGGGCGTCGTGGACGATGTGGTGGCCGTGGTGCCGGACGATCGCGTGGAGGAGGCGGAGTCACTGCTGGCTCCGCTGCGGGTGGGCCGCCACGTCGTCGTCGTCACCACGGGCGGAGCCGAGCGCACCGACTCGGTGCGTAACGGCCTCGCGGCCCTGACCACCGCCCACGACGCGGCGACCGGCGCGGCGGTCTACGACGTCCTGCTCGTCCACGACGCGGCGCGGTGCCTCACCCCCGCCGGGTCGATCCGGCGCGTGGTCGAGGCGGTGCGCGCAGGCGAGGCCGCGGTGGTGCCCGTCCTCCCGGTCGTCGACACCGTCAAACAGGTCGACGCCGCGGGCCACGTCGTGGGCACCCCCGACCGCTCCGCGCTGCGCGCCGTCCAGACCCCGCAGGGCTTCGCGCCCGACGTGCTCCTCGCCGCCTACGACGCGGCCGGGGACGTGGCCACCGACGACGCGGGGTTGGTCGAGCGGCTCGGCCGGCGCGTCGCCACCGTCCGGGGTGCGGCGCTCGCGTTCAAGATCACCACCGCGGACGACCGCGCGCTCGCCGAATTCCACCTGCGGTCCGGGTCGACCGCACGGCCCTAGGAGGACCCGTGACCGGACCCGTCATCCCCCGCGTGGGGATCGGCACCGACGCCCACCGCGTCGAGCCGGGCAAGCCCTGCATGATGGCCTGCCTGCACTTTCCCGACGACCACGGGTGCGAGGGTCACTCCGACGGCGACGTCGTGGCGCACTCGCTCGTCGACGCGCTGCTGTCCGCGGCGGGGCTCGGAGACCTCGGCACCCTGGTCGGGACCGGGCGGCCCGAGTACGACGACGTCTCCGGGGAACAGCTCCTGCGCGAGGCCGTCCGGGAACTCGGCAGGCACGGCTGGACGATCGGCAACGGGGCCGTGCAGATGGTCGGCAACCGGCCCAAGATGGGGCCGCGGCGGGTCGAGGCCGAGGAGCGGCTGTCGGAGATCATCGGCGCGCCGGTGTCCGTCTCGGCCACCACGACCGACGGCATGGGATACACCGGCCGCGGTGAGGGCGTCTCCGCCGTGGCCACCGCGCTGGTCTACCGGGCCTGAACTACCCCACACCCCGCGCGACGAGGCGGGCGCACGGCGCGGCCACCGGTAGACTCGGCCACCGTGACACTCCATCTGTATGACACCGCCACCCGCTCCCTCCGGGAGTTCGCCCCCGTCCGGGAAGGGCACGCGTCTGTCTACCTCTGTGGAGCCACCCCGCAGTCCGCCCCACACATCGGGCACGTGCGCTCCGGCGTCGCGTTCGACATCCTCCGGCGCTGGCTGCTGGCCGCCGGCTATGACGTGGCGTTCGTGCGCAACGTCACCGACATCGACGACAAGATCCTGACCAAGGCGGCCGAGAACGGTCGCCCCTGGTGGGAATGGGCCGCCACGCACGAGCGCGAGTTCACCCGCGCCTACGACGCGCTGGGCGTGCTGCCGCCGTCGACCGAGCCGCGGGCGACCGGGCACATGACCCAGATGATCGAGTACATGGAGCGGCTCATCGAGCGCGGCTACGCGTACCCGGCCGAGGGGTCGGTCTACTTCGACGTGGCCGCCTGGTCGGCCGCGCCGGAGGGCGACTACGGGCACCTGTCCGGACACAAGCTCGACGAGGTGGACCAGGGGGAGTCCGCGGACCTGCGCGGTAAGCGCGACCCGCGCGATTTCGCCCTGTGGAAGGCGGCCAAGGACGGCGAGCCCAGCTGGCCCACCCCGTGGGGCGACGGCCGGCCCGGCTGGCACCTCGAGTGCTCGGCCATGGCCACCTGGTACCTCGGCGGCACCTTCGACATCCACGGCGGAGGCCTGGACCTGCAGTTCCCGCACCACGAGAACGAGGCCGCCCAGTCCCACGCCGCCGGCGACGGCTTCGCTCGGTACTGGCTGCACAACGGCTGGGTCACCATGGCCGGCGAGAAGATGAGCAAGTCGCTGGGCAACGTGCTCAGCGTGCCCAACATCCTCACCACGGTCCGGCCGGTCGAGCTGCGCTACTACCTGGGCAGCGCCCACTACCGCTCGATGCTCGAGTACTCGCCCGAGGCCCTGCAGGAGGCGGCGGCCGGCTACCGGCGCATCGAGGCGTTCGTAGGGCGGGTGAACGAGGCTGTCAGGGCAGACGCAGGGCCGTCCGTCGCTCCCGAGACCGCGGTGCCCGTCGGGACGTGGGCCGAGGGGTTCGCCGCCGCGATGAACGACGACCTGGGGGTGCCGGCCGCGCTGGCCGAGATCCACGGGCAGGTCCGGGCGGGCAACACCGCGCTGGCGGCCGGCGACATGGAGGCGGCGTTGGCCGCCGCCTCGTCCGTGCGGGCGATGGCAGGTGTGCTGGGCGTGGATCCACTCGACGCCCGGTGGGTTGCCGCCGGTGGGGGCGACGACGACACGGCCGTCGCGCTGGATCTTCTCGTACAGGCCGAGTTGGCCGCACGGCAGCAGGCTCGGGCGGACAAGGACTTCGCCACCTCGGACGCCATTCGTGACCGGCTGGTCGCGGCGGGCATCGACGTGGCCGACACTGCGGACGGCCAGAAGTGGTCGCTCGCCAACCGGAAGGACTGATATGGCGGGCAACTCGAGCCGGCGCGGAGCGATCCGCAAGAGCGGCACGAAGAAGGGGCAGGTCGTCGGTTCCGGCGGCCAGCGTCGTCGTGGCCTGGAGGCGCGTGGCGCCACCCCCAAGGCGGAGGACCGGACCTATCACGCGGCCCACCGCCGGGCGAAGTCTGCGGACCGCAAGGCGCAGGGCGCGCAGCAGCGTCGCCAGTACGCCCAGAAGAAGGCCGACGGGCCCGAGCTCGTGGTGGGCCGCAACCCGGTCGTGGAGTGCCTGCGGGCCGGGGTCCCGGCGACCGCGCTGTTCGTGGCCGTGGGCGCGGACAACGACGAGCGGCTCACCGAGGCCGTGCGTTTCGCCGCCGACAACGGGATCTCGATCCTGGAGGTGCCGCGCGTCGATCTGGACCGCATGACGTCCAACGGCATGCATCAGGGGATCGGGCTGCAGGTTCCGCCGTACGAGTACGCGGACCCGAACGACCTCATCCAGAGCGCCATGCACTCGTCGCAGCCGGCGCTGCTGGTGGCGCTCGACAACATCACGGACACGCGGAACCTCGGCGCCGTCATCCGCTCGGTCGCGGCGTTCGGCGGCCACGGCGTCCTGATCCCCGAGCGTCGCAGTGCCTCCATCACCGCGGTGGCGTGGCGGACCTCGGCCGGCGCGGCGGCACGCCTGCCCGTCGCCCGCGCCACCAACCTCAACCGCACGCTGCTGGACTGGGCCAAGTCCGGCGCCCAGCTCGTCGGGCTCGACGCCGGTGGCGACGTGTCGTTGGACGACTACGACGGCACCGGCCCCACGGTCATTGTGGTGGGATCCGAGGGCAAGGGCCTGTCCCGGCTGGTACGCGAGAACTGCGACTCCATCCTGTCGATCCCGATCGCCTCGAAGGTGGAGAGCCTCAACGCCTCGGTCGCGGCGGGCGTGGTGCTGTCGGAGTTCGCGCGTCAGCGGCGCGTCAAGGGCTGACGAGGGTTTCCGGCCCGCTCCACGCGTCGAGTGGTCGCAGAG
Organism: Dietzia sp. NPDC055343; assembly: GCF_053645265.1. Lineage (NCBI taxonomy): Bacteria > Bacillati > Actinomycetota > Actinomycetes > Mycobacteriales > Dietziaceae > Dietzia > Dietzia sp. NPDC055343. The sequence goes on from NZ_JBSHMJ010000006.1 coordinate 60,448, forward strand.
CCGGGTTTTTGCTCGTGCGGTCTTGGGAGTTCGTGAGGCGGTGTGACCTATCGGCGAAGGTGGGGCGGCCGCGGTAGAGGGGTCGGTCAGGCGCGGGGTCGGCGGGGTGACCGGCAGCGATCAAAGGTCGCTCGTGCGTACTCCCACGTCTCCTCGCCGTAGTACAGGTGGCCGGCGAGCATATAGAGACCGGCCAGCCGCTGGTAGGTCCACGCCCGATCGAGGAACTCAGGATCCACGCGACCGACGTAGCGCGCCAGGACGTCCTCCACGAAGCGCGGGCCGTATTCGTACAGCTCCGCGAAGTCGATGGCCGGGTCTCCGATGCACATATCGGTGAAGTCGATCAGGCCGAGCTGGCCTGGTGAGCCGGCCTCGGCCTCGGTTCCGCCAGCACGGCCGCGCTGCCAGTACAGGTGGCGGGCGTAGATGTCGTAGTGCAAAAACACCCGGGGCAGCAGGGTGGACTGCAGCGAGGCCACCTCGTCGCAGATCTCGCGGGCCGTGCGCATCTCGTCCGGTGTGAGCACGTCGGGCATGTTGTTCTCCACGATCCCGCGCACGAAGTCCAGGTTCTCGGGCTGGTACGACGGCGCGACCAGATCCAGCGGCGGCGCCGAGGTGTCCTGGATGTGCAGCGCAGACAGCAGAGAACCCAGCTGCATGGCGATGATCGTCTGCTCGGTGAAGGGCAGGCTGTTCAATAGGTCCGAGGTGAGGCGTTCCCCGTGGACCATCGGGTAGCCGGCGAACGGGATGAGGCCCTCGTCCGGCCGCGCGCTCGCAGGCACATGCGTGTAGCGGGGGAGCGCGGCCTCAACGCGGGGCGCCAGGTGCTCGAGCACCGCGATCTCGGTGGGCAGCTGCGCGAGCGCCTGCTCGTCGGAGGGGAAGCGGAACACCAGATCGGCGTACCCGAGGGCGTCGTCGCCGGAGCAGCCGCGGCAGAGGATCACCACGTTGTCCCAGCCCTCGTCGGTGCGGCTGACCGACTCCCAGCGCAGCGATGGGTAGGCCGTGCGGATCGCGTGGAGTTCTGCCCCGGCTTCAACCCCGGCCTCGGCGTCGTCGGCGTCGGGTCCGGCGCCAGCGTCGGGCTCGGGCTCGGAGGCGGAGTCCATCATTCCCCAGACGTTAGTAGCGATAAGCGCGGACGCCGTGCTTCCTCTCGGCATGGCGGGCTGACCTGGCCCGACCCGGCGTCGCGAAGAGGGTTTCGCACAGTGCCTCTCGGGCGATGTGGGCGAAAGGCTCTTCGCGACGAAAGGCGGCGGCGCTGTGGAGTGCTGTGAGGCGGGCGCGGCACGGGGCCGGCCCGGCTCACCGCCTGCGCGCACCCACGACCCGACAGGCCAGGTAGATCACGAACGAGATCGTGGTGACGAACACCGACACCGGCACGCCGGGTGCCAGCGAGAGCAGCATCCCGCCCACGGCCGCGACCTCGGCGAACAGAATCGTCAGCCCGATCGCGCGCGCCGGGCTCGAGGTCACGGCGGCCGCGGCGGCGGCCGGGGTGATGAGCAGCGACAGCACCAGCAGCGCGCCCACGACCTGCACGGCCTGCGCGGCGGCGAGCCCCACGAGCACGGCGAAGACCATGTTGATAGCCCGCACCGGCACGCCGCGGGCCTCGGCGACCTCGGGGTCGGCGGAGGAGAACACGAGCGGCCGGTACAGGGCGATGAGCGCGGCGCAGATGATCGCGGCCACCACCGCCATCTGCACCACCCCGTGCTCGGATACCCCCACGATCTGGCCGGTGAGCAGGGCGAAGGCGGTGCCGGAACGACCAGGGTACAGGTGGATGAACAGCACGGCCAGGCCGAGGCCGAACGCCAGCACCACGCCGATCGACGAGTCGCGCTGGGAGGCCCGCGAGCCCATGATCCCGAACATCAGGGCCGCGATCACCGACCCGACGATCGCGCCGAACCCCAGGTTGAGGCCGAACAGCAACGCGGCGGCGGCGCCGGTCAACGCCAACTCGCTGGCACCGTGCACGGAGAACGACATCTGCCGCATCACGACGAACGGCCCGATCGCCCCGGCGAGCAACCCGAGCAGCGCGATGGCGGCGAGGCCGAGCAGGACGAAATCCTGCTGCAGCAGGTAGGCGGTGACCTCGGTGTCGGCGATGGACCCGAAGATCTCGAGCAAGCGGTCCATCAGTGCGCTCCGTGTCCGTGGTCGTCGTCGTCATGATGGTGGTGCCCGGTCGACCAGGGCTCGGCCACCAGGTGCTGCGTGTCGCCCACCACGACGATCTGCCCGCGCACCCGCAGCACCTCGACGGGCGAGGAGTACAGGTCGGACATGACCTCGGAGGTGAACACCTCGTCGGGCGTGCCGATGCGGTGCCGGCCGTCGACGATGTAGAGCACGCGGTCGACCATCGGCAGCACCGGGTTGATCTCGTGGGTGACGAAGACGATCGCGGTGTCGTCGTCGCGGCGCCGGTGGTCGAGCACGGAGGCGACGGTGCGTTGGCCGGTGAGGTCGAGGCTGAGCAGTGGCTCGTCGCACAGCATGACGCACGGGTCGCACGCGATCGCCTGGGCCACGCGCACGCGCTGCTGCTCACCGCCGGACATCCGGCCGAGCGGCTTGTCGGCGAGCTTTCCGGCCTCGAGCCGGGCCAGCGAGTCCTCGACGATCCGCTTTTTCACCCCGCGTCGTCCGGGCCATCCGGGGCCCCAGCGGGTGCCGTCGATCCCCAGACTGACCAGGTCGCGGCCGCGCAGGGTGATGCCGGGGTCGAACGCGCGCTGCTGCGGCACGTAGCCGAGGTGGGTGCCGCGGTCGCCGGGCGCCCGGCCGTCCACGACGACACGGCCGGCGTCGGGGGCGAGCTCGCCGAGCAGCACCTTGAGCAGGGTGGACTTGCCGGCGCCGTTGGGTCCGAGGACGGCCACGAACTCGCCGGGCTGGATCTGCAGGTCGAGGTCGCGGATGAGGGTCCGGCCGCCGCGCGAGATGGTCACGCCGTCGAGCGAGACCACCGGGCCGGGCCCGGGGATGCCGCGCTCGTGGTCAGTGCCCACCGTCGCCCTCCGGCGTGGCGTCGGAGAGTGCGCGGGTCAGGTCGTCGACGATGTCGCGCATCCAGGTGAGATAGTCCGCGCCGTCGGGGAGGGTCTCGGTGAGATCGACGACGACGACACCGGCCTCCACCGCGGCGTCACGCACCCGGGCCGTGACGGCCGTCTCGGTCTGCGAGTTGAACGCCAGGAACGCGACCTCCCGCTTGTGGAGCAGGTCGATCAGGCCGGCGAGGTCGGCGGCCGCCGGGTCCGTGTCGTCCTCGACGGAGGAGAGGAACCCGGCCGGCGTCAGGTCCACCATGTGTGCGTAGTCGAACAGATGCGCGCCGATGCGCTCGGTCTGGGCGTAGGTGAAGTGCCCGCGGTCGTGGATCTCGTCGAGCTGCGCACGGAGCGGGCTCAGCTCCCCGCCGAAGTCCCGGGCGTTGGCCCGGTACTCCTCGGCGTGCTCGGGGTCGAGTTCGGAGAGCTGCTCGGCTACCCGCTCGGCCACGGCGGCCGTGGTGGGCAGGCTGAACCAGACGTGCTCGTTGGTCTCCGAATCGTGCGAGTGGCCGTGGTCGTGACCGGCGTGACCCGCGTCGTCGCCGTGATCGTGGGAGTGCTCCGGCGCGGCCTCGCCGGTGACCCGGGAGTACTCGTCGACGGCCCGCACCACCGGGACATCCCCGGCGTTGGCCAGGGCGAGGTCCACGAACGAGTCGTAGCCGCCGCCGTTGTAGACCACGAGGTCGGCCGTGGCGACCCGGGCGGCGTCGGCGGGGCCGGCCTCGTAGGAGTGGGGGTCGGCGGCGGGGTCGGAGATCACGGACTCGACCTCCGCGTTGCCGCCGGCGACCTGCCGGGCGATGTCCGCGTAGACGGTCGTCGACGCCACCACGGACGGACCGTCGCCGTCGGCGGGCCCCGTGCCCGAGGCGCCGCCGCAGGCGGTCAGCGCGCCGGCGCCGACCAGAGCGGTGGCGAGCACGGCCAGGGTCCGGGACAGGCCGGCGCGGCGGGGCTGGCGGGAGGCCGGGCGGGAGGTCGACACGGGCACCACTCCTCGGGGTGAAGGCGAACGGTAATGGGAACCGTTGTCGGTAAGTGTACGACCGCGCCTGCGCAGGGCGACAACCCCGGGGGTGCTCCCGCCGCATGTGCCGCGCCCGCCCGCCTCCGGGTGTCCGGAATCGCCGCCCATTGGATGTCTCGCCACCCACGGGATTCGGCAGGTGGCGCGACATCCGATGGGTGGCGCTGCGGACCGGCGGGGTCAGCCGCGGAGGTCGGCCAGGGTTTCCAGCAGGCGCACGACGGCGGGGATGTCCTCCACTCGGTGGCCGGCCGCGGTCTCGCCCGGACCGACCTTGATCCCCACGTCCTGCGGGCGCAGTCGCGCGAAGCCGCGCTCGTCGGTGACGTCGTCGCCGATGAAGATCGTCACGTCGGCGCCGGCCTGCTCGGTGAGCCGCTCGAGTGCCGCCCCCTTGCTCGCCTCGCGGACCGCGATCTCCACGACGTTCTTGCCCTCGGTCACGAACACCCCGCCGGCAGCGGCGGGCCCGGCCAGCGCCCGGGCCGTCGCCTGCTCGCGTGCGGCCGGATCCTCGACCGGCCGGACATGCAGCACGGCGGCGGTCGGCTTGGATTCGACGTGCGCCCCGGGGGCTTCGGAGGCGATCTCCGTGAGTTCGGCGTGGATGCGGGCCAGGAGGGCGTTGTCGTCGTCGAGTGGGGCGTCGAACCCGCCCTCCCACTCCGAACCGTGGCTGCCCACCAGCACCACCGGGGCGCCCGCGCCGCTCACCTCGGCCAGCGCGGCGCGGTTGCGGCCCGACAGGAGGGCGACCGTCGTGCCGGGCAGTTCCGCGAGTCGCGCGAGGACGTCGAGCGCGCCGGGGGCGGCGAAGGCGCTCATGGGCTCGTCGGCGAAGGGGGCGAGGGTGCCGTCGTAGTCGCACGCCACGACGAGGGCGGATGCGGTGGCGGCGCGGCGCAGTGCCTCGGCCAGGGCCGGGGTGAGGTCCGGCTCGGTGGGCTCTGGGGTGGAGGCGGTGTGGTCGGCGGCGCTCATGGCTCCAGCGTAGAAGATGTCCTTGACGGGGCGCGGACCGAATGTACGATTGTCGACAATCCGACGAAAGGTGGCCTGATGACCGCGTCTCTCACCGCACTGCAGCTCGCCGAGAAGTTCCGACGCGGCGAGCTGTCGCCCGTCGACGCGGCGCGCGACGCGCTGGCCGCGATCGAGCGGGTCGACGGCCGGCTGAACGCGATCTGCCACACCGACCCCGAGGAGACGCTCCGGCAGGCACGCGCGGCGGAGCGGCGCTACCGCGACGGCGCCGCGATCGGCCCCATCGACGGCGTCCCCACCACCATCAAGGACATCTTCTACACCCGTGGAGTGCCGACGCTGCGCGGCTCCCACCTGCTGGCCGACAAGCCCGGCGCGGACGACCCCGCCTCCTGGCCCGACGACGCCCCCGTCACCGCCGCGACCCACGAGGCCGGCTGCGTGGTGATCGGCAAGACCACCACACCCGAGTTCGCGTGGAAGGGCGTCACCGACAACACCCTGACCGGCATCACCCGCAACCCCTACGACCCGGCGCTCACCCCGGGCGGCTCGAGCGGCGGCGCCTCGGCCGCGGTCGCCGCGGGGCTCGGGCAGCTCGCGCTGGGGACCGACGGCGGCGGATCGGTGCGGATACCGGCCGCGTTCTGCGGCATCGTCGCCCTCAAGCCCACCTACGGCGTCATCCCCATGTTCCCGTCGAGCCCGTTCGGCACGCTGGCCCACGCCGGGCCGATGACGCGCACCGTCGCGGACACGGCCGCGTTCATGGACGCGCTCCTGCGCCCCGATCCACGCGACTGGTCCGCGGTGCCCGCCCGCGCCACCACGCCCACCACCGGTGGATACCTCGCCGCCGCCACCGACGGCGCCCGCGGCGACCGGCCGCTCGAGGGGCTGCGCGTCGCCTACAGCGCGACCCTGGGATTCGGGAGGAACGACGACGACGTCGAGCGTGAGGTCGCGCGGGCCGTGGGCGTACTCGAGGCGCTCGGCGCGCGCGTCGACACGGTGGATCCCGGGATCACCGACCCCGTCGACGCGTTCCACGTCCTGTGGTTCGCCGGGCTCGCGGCGGTGCTCGCGCCGCACGGCCCGGGGGCGGTCGAGCGAGTGGACCCGTCGATGCGGGAGGCGCTCGGCCGCTACCACGACTTCTCGGCCACCGACTACCTCGACGCGGTCGCGATCCGGATGGCGTTGGGCGCCCGGCTGGCCGACTTCCACCAGAACTACGACCTGCTGGTCACGCCCACCACGCCGATCCCCGCGTTCGCCGCGGGCTCGGACGTCCCGCCGGGCTGGCACAGCCCCGACTGGACCTCGTGGACGCCCTACACCTACCCCTTCAACATGACCCAGCAGCCGGCGCTGTCCGTGCCGTGCGGGCTCACCGATTCCGGGCTGCCGGTCGGGGTGCAGCTGATCGGGGCCCGGTTCGACGACCTGCTCGTGATCCGCGCCGGGGCGGCGCTCGAGGCCGCGCTCGGTCAGGTGGTCCCGGCACCGCCCGTCCACGCCGACGCGCAGCTGGGGCCTGGGGGCGCCACGGCATGAACGAACCGGATCATCTCGCCGGGCTCGACCCGGTGGTGCAGGAGTCGACCCCCGCGATCATCGCGCGGGGGCTGCGCCGAGCGATCTCCGACGGCAGCTTCGCCCCCGGCGACCAGCTGGGGGAGGCCGCGCTGGCGCGCACCCTCGGGGTGAGCCGGGGCCCGCTGCGGGAAGCGATGCAGCGGCTCACCCAGGAGGGACTGCTGGTCTCGCACCGCAACCGCGGGCTGTTCGTCGCCGACCTCACCCCCGAGGCCGTGGCCGACATGTACCTGCTCCGCACGACCATCGAGACGGCGGCGCTCCAGCGCGTCCTCGAATCGGGGGCGGGTGCCCGGACCGCCGACGAGCTGGACTCCGCCGTGGACGCGATGGCGGCGCTGGCAGAAGAGCCCCGCTCGGCCGCGATGGTGGCCGCGGATCTCGACTTCCATCACGCGTTGGTCGAGGCCGCGCGCAGCCCGCGATTGTCCCGGGTCCACGAGACGGTGCTGGTGGAGACGAGCATGTGTCTGCACGCCATGAGCGCCACGTATTCGGACGCCGATTCGCGGTTATCGGAGCATCGCGCGATCGCGGAGGCGGTCCGGGCGGGGGATGCCGCGCGTGCCACATCGCTGCTGGTGGAGCACATGCACGACGGACTCGCCCGGGTCCGGGCGGCCGGCCCGGCGACCTGACCCCGGCGGGTCGGCCGAAGATCGGAGATGGTGAGGCTGAGGCGGTTGGGGTTTACGGTTGTGTCGGGAGCCACAAGTGACCCGTGATAAGTTCGGAATCAGCTAAGAGAGCATCGGGCGTGAGCCCACGTTCCGGTGAGACGTGAAGGTCGGACCGCGGGAGGGCCCGCGGTGCGATCGCGACCGGAAGGCTGGCAAGACAATGGCACCCTCGATGTTGAGAAGTCCCGCACGAACCCGTGCGATGGGCGCGATCGCCGCGACCGCGGCGGCCGTCATGGCGCTGTCCGGCTGTACCTCCACCTCTACGGATGAGGACGGCAGTCTCCTCGAGCAACTGCAGGACAAGGGCACGGTGACGGTCGGCTTCGCCGGTGAGGCCCCGTACTCCTTCGAGGAGAACGGCGAGCTGACCGGTGCCACCGTGGCGCTGCACCGCGAGATCTTCGGCAACCTGGGGATCGACACCGTCGAGGGTCAGAACGCCGACTTCGGCGCCCTCATCCCCGGCCTGCAGGCCAACCGCTTCGACGTGGTGAGTGCGGGCATGTCGATCCTGCCCGAGCGCTGTGAGCAGGCCGCGTTCTCCGAGCCCGAGTTCAACTACACCACCGCGCTGATGGTGCCCGAGGGTAACCCGATGGGGCTGACGGACCTGCAGTCCGTGCTCGACAGCGGCGCTCGCCTGAGCACCATGACCGGCGCGATCGAGTCGGACTACGCAGCCCAGATGGGTATCGACAACACACAGGTCGCCACCCCGCAGGACGGCATGGACGCCGTCACCTCCGGCCGCGCCGACGTGTTCGCGCTGACCGCCATCTCGCTGAACTGGATGGCCAACAACAACCCCGACGCCCCGGTCGAGGTGACCGAGTCGTTCGTCGCCGAGATCGACGGCGTGCCGCAGGTCGGGGCCGGTGGCACGGTGTTCCGCACCGACGACCAGGAGCTGCTCGACGCCTACAACGAGGAGCTCGCCAAGATCACCTCGGACCCCGAGAAGTACCTGGAGATCGTGGGCGAGTACGGGTTCACGGCCGAGGAGTTGCCGGACCCTGAGCTGACGACCGCGGACCTCTGCGCAGGGGCGTGATCCCGATTCCGAGAACCGAGGTGAGCGGCAGTGGACCGTAACCTCGACGCCTTCCTGGATTCCTGGCCCGGTTTCCAGGAGGGCATTCTCATCACCATCTACCTGACCCTGGGCGGGGCGGCGCTGGCGTTCGTCATGGCGCTGGTGCTCGGCGTTGCCGCGGGGTCGCGGTTCATCGTGTTGCGCGGGATCGCCCGGACGATCATCGAGTTCTTCCGAGGAACCTCTCTGCTGGTGCAGCTCTTCTGGCTGTTCTTCGTGTTGCCCCTGCTGGGGTACGAACTCGACCCGCTGTTCTGCGGGATCCTGGCCCTGGGCCTGAACTACGGCGCGTATGCCGCCGAGGTCGTCCGCGGAGCTCTGGCGGCCGTGCCGGCCGCGCAGACCGAGGCCGCGATCGCGCTCAACCTCTCGACGTGGCAGCGGCTGTACAAGGTGACGTTCCCGCAGGCCTGGGTACAAATGATCCCGCCGCTGAACAACCTGCTGATCCAGCTCCTCAAGGGCAGTGCGCTGGCCAGCTTCATCCTGCTGCACGACCTGACCTTCCAGATCGGCGAACTGCGCAAGACCACGGGCGACACCCTCTTCGCGTTCGGAATCGGCCTGATCCTGTACTTCGTGATCGCCTACGTACTGACCCTCTTCATGAACCTGCTCGAATTCCTCGCCAAGGCCCGTCTCGGGACCGGGCCGACGCTGGGGGGTCTGCTGAGTCTGCGGCCCGAACGCGTCGACGACGCGGTGGGGGTGGACCGATGAGCGTGAACTGGAGTTGGGAACGCGCGGTCGAGAGCATCCCGTTCCTGCTGGAGGGCTTCAAGATCACCCTGCTGGCCACGGTGGCGGGTTTTGTCATCGCCGCGATCCTCGGCCTGGCGGTCGCGGTGCTACGGCGCTCCGGCCCGAAGGTCGTGACGGTGCCGCTGCGGATGGTCACCGAGTTCATCCGGCTGACGCCCCTGGTGGTGCAGCTGCTGTTCGCCTACTTCCTGCTGCCACAGTTCTCCGCGTTGCAGATCGGTATCACCGTGCTCGGCATCCACTACGCCACCTACATGGCCGAGGTGTACCGGGCCGGCATCGACGCGGTGCCCCGCGGGCAGTGGGAGGCCGCGCGTGCGCTGTCGCTGCCCCCGGGACGGACCTGGCGCGCGGTGGTGCTGCCGCAGGCCATCCGGAACACCGTGCCCGCGCTCGGCAACTACGCGATCTCACTGTTCAAGGACACCCCGTTCCTCTTCGCGATCACCGTGGTCGAGATGGTCACGGCCGCGCAGCAGTACGGCGCCCGGAACTTCCAATACCTCGAGCCGATCACGATCGCCGGCGTGATCTTCCTGCTCGCGAGCTACCCGACGTCGATCCTGATCCGGAGACTGGAGAAGACCCTTGTCTACTGACGGAAACCCCCCGACCGGACCCGCCCGGCCGGCGGACCCAGCGGGCGCGGGCTATGACGGCTCGCACATGGTGGTGTTCGACAAGGTGCTCAAGCAGTTCGGCAGCAACGTCGTGCTGGACCACCTGGACTTCACCGTGCGACGGGGCGAGCGTGTGGCCCTGATCGGCCCCAGTGGCTCGGGTAAGACCACCATCCTGCGTCTGCTCATGACGCTCGAAGAGGTCAACGACGGAGTGATCTGGGTGGAGGGCCAGCCCCTGACCCACCAGCGCAAGGGCGACAAACTGGTCAAGGCGTCCCAAAAGCACCTCCGGCAGGTCCGGTCGAAGATCGGGATGGTGTTCCAGCAGTTCAACCTGTTCCCCAACATGACGGTGATGGAGAACATCACCGAGGCCCAGATCCATGTCCTTAATCGCTCCAAGGCCGAGGCCGTGGACCGGGCCCGCGAGCTCCTGGCCACGGTCGGGCTGTCGGACAAGGAGAACGCCCACCCCACCACGCTCTCGGGCGGTCAGCAGCAGCGGGTCGCGATCGCTCGCGCGCTGGCCATGGACCCGGACATCCTGCTGCTCGACGAGGTGACATCCGCCCTCGACCCCGAGCTCGTCGCCGACGTCCTCGGTGTGCTGAGGACGATCGCCGAGACCACTGACATCACCATGCTGCTGGTCACCCACGAGATGGGATTCGCCCGCGACGTGGCCGACCGGGTTCTCGTGTTCGACAAGGGCAAGATCGTCGAGGAGGGCACGCCCGAGGCAATCTTCACCAACCCGCAGAAGGAGCGGACGCGGACGTTCCTCAAGGCCGTCCTCGACCGCTGACCGGGGGCGTCAGGCGGGCAGGACGCCGGCTGCCCGTAGTCCCTCTGCCTGCTCCTCGGTGATCCCGAGCTCGGAGAGCACCTCGGCGGTGTCCGCGCCGCGGTCGCGCGGGCCGAAGCGGACGGCGCCCGGGGTGTGCTCGAGCTTCACCGGGATGCCCACGCTGCGGTACCCGTCCCGCTCGACCACCATCTCGCGGTGGAGGACCTGGGGCAGCGACATCGCTTCCCCGACCGTGTTGACCGCCCCCGCCGGCACCCCGGCTGAGCGACACAGATCCGACAGCTCGGCGCGGCCCCACTCGCCGACGATCGCGCCGAGCGTCCCGCGCAGCTCCGCCGAATGGGCGAGCCGCTCGGCATTGGTGACGTAGCGCGGGTCCTCTGCGAGCTGGCCGACGCCGAGCGCGGAGGTGAGAGACCGGAACTGCGAGTCGTTTCCCACGCCGATGAAGAACGGGCCGTCCGCGCACTGGAACGTCTCGTACGGGCAGATCGTCGGGTGTGCCACGCCGGTGCGCGGCGGGGTCTCGCCCGTGGCGAACCACTTGCCGGCGTGCGGGTGGAGAATCGATACGGCGTTGTCGAGCAGCGCGAGGTCGACCAACTGGCCCCGGCCGGTCGTCTCCCGGGCGTGCACGGCCATGAGGATCCCTGCCATCGCGTTGAGGCTGGTGATGATGTCGACCAGGGGGATGCCGACGCGCATCTCGGGACCGTCGGCCTCACCGTTGATGCTCATCAGGCCGGACAGTGCCTGGAGGACGGCATCGTATCCGGGCGCGCCGCCGAGCGGACCGTCGACGCCGTACCCGGTGATCCGGCAGTGGATGAGCCGTGGGAACTCCACGGCGAGCACCTCGTCGGACAGGCCCCAACGATCGAGTGTGCCGGCCTTAAAGTTCTCGATCACCACGTCCGCCTCGGCCAGCAGTCGGCGAAGGAGGGACTGCCCCTCGTCGGTGCGCAGGTCCACGCTGATGTTGCGCTTGTTGCGGTTGAGCCCGTCGAAATAGGCGCTGTGGCCCGGTTTGACGAAGGGCGGGCCCCACCACCGGGTGTCGTCGCCGGCGGGGGGTTCGACCTTGATCACGTCCGCGCCGTGGTCGGCGAGCATCTGCCCGCAGAGCGGCCCGGCCAGGACGCGGGAGAGATCGACGACCCGCAGGTCGGTGAGCGCGCCGGTGCGGTCGGTGGTGTCGGTCATCTGTCACTCCTGGTGTTCGGTGTGGTCTGGTCGCGGGGGTCGGGTGCGCGACGGGTCGGCAGGGCACCAACCCGGCCGAGCTCGTCAAAGGGATGCCGGCGGAGCGAGACGCTCGTGGTGGCCGCCGAGGCGGCGGTGAGTGCGCCGGAGAGGAGGAATACGCTGCCCGGGCCGGCTATCCCGGCGATCGCGCCGGCGCCGAGGGGGACGAGGACCTGGGCGGCCCGGTTGCCGGTCAGTCGCAGCGACAGTGCTGCGGCGCGCTCCCCGGCCGGCGCGGCCGCGGTCACCCAGTTCATGGTCACGGGTTGGTTCATGCCCCAGAAGAACCCGATTACGGCGAGGCAGGCGAACATCGTCCCGGCGTCGCCGGCGAGGCCGAGTACGACCACCGCCGGGGTGGTTACGACGGGGGAGGCGATGAGGATCGCGCGCTGGGACCACCGCCGCAACGCCCACGGTGTGGCCGCGCGGGAGATCATGGAGAACACCGAGCGCGTCGCGACGAGCAGGGTCACCACGAGCGGCGTCAGCCCCACGGACTCGCCCAGCACGGGCATGTACGCGGTGATGAGGTCGAAACCCGTCACCACGATGAGCGCGGCGAAGATCGACGGCGGCATGCCCTTCCGGCGCAGGAGCGCGGTCATCGACTCGGCCCGGGGCTGACCTGCGCTTCGCGCGGGGGCCGTCGACCGGGGCAGGGCGAGCGCGAACGGCAGCGAGATGACGATCGCGCTCGCCATTACCCACAGCGCCGGGCCGGTGTCCACGTGCTCACCGGTGCGGCCGGCCTGGAGCAGGACGCCCATGACCGGCGTACCCACCGCCTGGCCGACCGAGACGGCGAGCGTGAACAGCGCGAAGCCGTTCACGTGCCGGTCGCGGGTGGTGAGCTCCATGACGAATCCCTGGGCGGCGATGAGCGTCATGACCTGACCCAGGCCGACCATCGCGTTGGCGGCGGCCAGGACGGGGATGGAGGGCGCCACCGCGGTCAGGGCGACCGCTGACGCGGACACCGCGGTACCGACGGCGAGGACGCCCCAGCTGCCGCGCCGGTCGACGAGCCGCCCGAACTGCAGGGCGACGAGCATCGGCAGCGCCGCGAACGTGGCGGCGACCAGCCCCACCTGGGCGGCGTCACCGCCGAGCGCGAGTACCCGGTACGAGACCGCCACCCGCACGGCGTCGTACGCGCCGTTGACCAGCACGACGGCGACGAACAGTCGGGCGAGCGGAGCGGTCACGGATCGGCCTAGGCGCCGGTCACGGCGTCGAGCCACGCCGAGGGGATCCCGTCGACGGGGGCGCCCTCGACGATCATCGGCCAGGCCCCGTCCATCCCGCCGGTGACGGCGGCGCGGCTGAGGAAGCCCTCCCAGAAGGCGGCCGAGCCGAACTCCGACCGCCACTGCAGCGCGGGGAGGGTGAGCCGGTGCAGCGTGTGCTCATGCGTCGTGCCGATCGCGCCGTGGATCTGGTGTGTGTTGCGCACGGCGACGGCCAGCGCCTGCGAGACGACGCTCCGGGCCACGGCCACGCGGAATTCCGACAGGCCCCCGGCGAGGTCGTCGGTCAGGGCGTCGACGAGCGCGGTGTCCACGGCGGCGCGGGACAGTACCGATTCGGCGGCGATGTCCACGACCAGGTTCTGCACCGACTGGAACTTCGCCAGGGCCCGGCCGAACTGGTTCCGCTCGGTGGTGTGTGCGATCGACGAGGCGAGCATCCCGTCCATCGCCCCGACGCACTGGAGGGCGCGGGCGAGGGCGCCGCGCAGGACGTGGGCCTGCACCGCCGAGGCGGGGACCGGCGCCCACGGGTGGTCGCCGTCGGCGGTCACGGAGCCGGTGGGGACGGCGGAGATGCCCTCGGACTCGACGACGACGAGGTGGTCGGTCGCCACGTCGGCGACCTCGTAGCCACCTGATGCCCGCCGGACGCACAGGACTGTCGCGGTGGCGCCGGCCCAGGGCACGCGGTGCGCGGTGCCGTCGGACCCGAGGACCGCCACTGTTGCGGTCTGCCCGGACGAGTCGTCCAGGCCGGCAGCGCGGCGGAGGGGGCCGGCGAGCAGATCGGTCTCGGCGAACGGCACGGCCACACCGGCGGCCGCGAGCGTCCGCAGGAGGGCCGCGGCCTCGGTCCAGCCCGCGCCGCTACCGCCGGACTCCTCCGGCGCGGTGAGTCGGGCGAGGCCGACCTCGGTCAGGGTGGCCCACACCGCATCCGGGTCGGGCTCGACGTCGGGTCCGGAGAACCCGGAGACGAGGTCGTCCATGAGGTTCTGCAGGTCGGGATCGACACCGAGGTCGATCTCGGTGGTGTTCGAGGTGGTCATCAGCGCATCCCCAGTCCCCGCGCGATCACGCCGCGCAGGATCTCGTTGGTTCCGCCTCGGAGCGTGAAGCCCGGGCGTTGGTGTAGCCCTGCACGCAGGAGGGCGTCGATCTCTCCGGGGGCGGCGGGTGTCTCGTCGCCGAGCCCGGTGGAGACCACGTCGACGAGGTCGCCCTCGGTCGTGGTTCCGAGCAGTTTGACCAGCGCGGCCGCGGTGTCGGCCTTCTCTCCCCGTTGCAGGGCGCCCGCGATGTTCTGGCTCAGGGCGTGGAGACCGGCCATCCGGGCGACGGATCGGCCGAGGTCGGTCCGCTCGGGGAGCCTGCCCGCGGTGATCTCACCGATCTCGGCTGCGAGCAGGCGGAAGGAGGACAGGAAGCGTTCGGGCCCGCTGCGTTCGAAGGCGAGCTCGGCGTTGACCTGCTCCCAGCCGTTGCCCGGGGTGCCGAACACGCGGGAATCGGGGACGAACACCTCGTCGAGGACGACCTCGTTGAAGTGATGGTCCCCGGATAGCGAGACGATGGGGCCGATGGTGACGCCCTCGGCGCGGAGGTCGACGATGAACTGACTCAGGCCGGCGTGCCGGTGATTCGTGTCGAGTGGCTCGGTGCGGGCCAGGGCGATGAACGCCTCGGCGTGCTGGGCGCCGGAGGTCCACACCTTGGTCCCGGTGATCGTCCACCCGCCGTCGACGCGCACGCCCCGGGTGCGCACGCTCGCGAGGTCGGACCCCGAGTCGGGCTCGCTCATGCCGATGCCGAAGCAGCAGTCGCCGGCCGCGATCCGCGGCAGGAACTCCTGCTTCTGCTCCTCGGTGCCGTAGCGCAGCAGCGAGGGCGCGATCTGCCGGTCGGCCACCCACTGCGCGGCGACCGGGGCGCCCACCGCGAGGAGTTCCTCGGTGATGACGAAGCGCTCGAGGTGTGTGCGACCGCGGCCGCCGTACTCCTCGGGGATCGTCATGCCGACCCAGCCGCGATCGGCCAGGCGCCGGGTGAACGCCTCGTCCCAGCGGGTGAGCCACGTGTCGATCCACGGGGTGAATGCGCCTGCGGCGATCTCGGCGGCGAGGAACTCCCGCACCTGACCGCGGAGCTCCCGCATCTGCGGGGTCTCCACGGTCGTGGGCGGGGCGAAGGTGGTACTCATCGGTTCTCCTGCTGGTGAGGGCTGTCGGGCCGCGTGATGTCACTATGACACCGTTCGGCTGTTTACGCAATAGAGCAACGGGTTACGGATTTAAGTAGGCATGGGCTGCGGCTTGGTAGGCTCGTGCTCATGACCACCACTGCCGAGCTCGATGCCCAGATCCCGGAACGGCCCAGGCATCGGATGGTGGACAGGGTGGCGTCGATCCTCGAGGCGGTGGCCCGGTCCGGATCGGGGATGACGCTCACGGCGATCGCCAAGGCGCTCGGCGCACCGGTCAGTTCGACGCAGGGACTAGTCAACGGCCTGGTGGCCACCGGGTATCTGGACGAGCGGGACCGGGTCTACACCCTCGGGATGGCGCCGTACCTGCTCAACGTGATCGCGGGTCGCCCTCCCGTGACGCAGGTCCCCCACGACGCGCTCGAGGCGATCAACGAGGAGACCGGGATGGTCACCGTTCTCTCCGCCGCGGTGGGCGACGACCTGTTCTACGTCGATCACGTCTCGTCCGACCCCGCCTATGCGTACCTCGCCGAGAACCGTCTGCGGCGCTCGTTGCTCCGGACGTCGGCCGGGTGGGTCCTGCTCGCGGCGCGGGAGAACCGGGACCTCTGGGCCTACCTCAATGCCCGCCCCGAGGCGGATTCCGGCCGGGTCGAGGCCTTCCTCGAGGCGCTCGCGCAGATCCGCGAGACCGGGATCTGCGCGGCGCCCCACGCCGCCGAGAAAGGCGCTGATGGCGTGTCGGTCGCGGTGACCGAGCGGGGCGGCACGATCGCCGCGGTGGGCGTCATCGGTTCCCGTGCCGAGATCGATGAGCGACGTGACGACCTCGTGGAGATCCTCGGCCGTCACGTCGCCACCTGGCAGCTCGACTGACCGCGCCCGGTCAGCGACCCTCGTAGTTCCCCGGTCGCTTCTCGCCGAACGCGGCGAGCGCCTCGCGGTGGTCCGCGGTGTGGTGCGCGAGTGCCTGCATGGCCGCGGAGAGCTCGAGCACCGACTCCAGGGACTGGTGCTGGGATTCGCGGAGGAGTTTCTTGGCCATCCGGACCGAGTGCGGCGGGTTCTTGGCCACTCGCGCGGCCAGCTCACGGGCCGCGCCCATCAGCTCCTCGGGCTCGACCACCCGGGAGACCAACCCCCAGTCGAGCGCGGTCGCGGCGTCCACGCGGTCGCCGGTCAGCGCCATCTCGGCCGCGCGGGCCGGGCCCACGGCCTTGGTCAGCAGCCACGCGCCGCCGTCGCCGGGGATGATGCCCAGTTGGACGAAGCTCTCGGCGAACCACGCCCTGCTCGACGCCACCCGGAGATCACACATGAGGGTGAGATCGCAGCCCGCTCCGACGGCCGGGCCGTTCACGGCCGCGATCACGGGCACCTCGCAGTGGTAGAGCGCGCGCGGGATCCGCTGGATGCCGTCGCGGTAGCCGCCGCGCACCTCGTAGGGGCTTCCCCCGAACATTCCGCTGCGGTCGACCATGTGCTTGACGTTTCCGCCCGCGGAGAACGCGGAACCGGCGCCGGTGAGGATGACGGCACGCACGTCGGGGTCGGCGTTGACGACGGACACCCGGTGGACGAGCGCCTCGATCACACGGTCGTCGGAGATGGGGTTGCGAGCGTCCGGCAGGTTGATGGTCCAGGTCTCGATGTGATCGGCGCGGTCGATCAGCAGCGCGTCGTCGGAGGTGTTCTCTGTCATCGTCATTCCTTTGCGGGGGAGGGTTGGAGTGGGTGTCGGAGTGGGTCGGTCGGGTCGGCTCAGGTCACATTGTCTCCGGGATCCAGAGCACGATGCCGGGGAATATGAGGAACAGCAGGGCAACGGCCAGCATGGCGATCACGTACGGGAAGGCACCGCGGAAGACCTCCTCGACCCGGCGGCCGGCGGAGCGGGCCACCACGAACACGTTGAGGCCCATGGGCGGGGTGACGAGGCCGACCTCGGCCAGGAGCACCATGAACACCCCGAACCAGATGGGGTCGTACCCGAGCTCGACGACCAGCGGGAGGACGACCGGGACGGTGAGCGCGATGATCGCGATCTGGTCCATGAAGAAGCCGAGCACCACGTAGACGATGCCGATGCACAGCATGATGACGAACGCGGGGAGCGTGAGGTCGCCGATCCACGCGACGAGCGTCGGCGTGACCTTGGTCTCGGTGAGGAAGTGGCCGAAGACGTGCGCCCCGATGATGATGGCGAAGATCATGGCCGTGGACTTGGTGGTCTCCACCAGGGTGTGTCCCACGCCGGCGAGGCTGAACCGCCCGCGCGCGATCACGAGAATCATCGCCGCGACGCTTCCCAGTGCCGCCGCCTCGGTAGGAGTGGCCCACCCGAGGTAGATGGAGCCGACCACGGCGAGGAAGACCAGTGCCAGCGGGGCGGCCGTGCCCAGCGCGCGTCCCTTCTCGGCCCACGTGGAGGGCTGCCCGGACGGTACGGCATCGGGATCGCGCAGCATTGTCACGTAGAGCATCACCACGAGAGCGCACGCGATGATCACGCCGGGCAGGGCGCCGGCGATGAGCACGTCGCCCACGCTCACCTCGGCGGTGATCGCGTAGAAGACCAGGATGATCGACGGCGGGATCATGGCGGCGAGGGTGCCGACCACCGCGACGAGGCCGCTCGCGGTCTTGGGACTGTAGCCCTCGTCGATCATCTTGAGCGTCGAGGTCTGGGCGAGCGTGGCGGCCGCCGCGGTGGAGGAGCCGGACACCGACGCGAACGCGGTGCCCGCGCCGATGGAGGCGACGGCCGTGCCTCCCCGGATGCGGCCGACGATGGCCCGCGCCGCGTCGAAGAGCGAATCGAGCAGTCCGGACAGCATCAGGAGGTGCGCCATGAGGATGAACAGCGGCACGGCGGACAGCGAATAGCTCATCACCGAGGTCGCGGGCACGGTCTGCATGACCCCGTCGACCACGCCGAAGCCGCCCACGGCGAACAGTCCGATGATGCCGGCACCGAGGATCGCGAACGACACCGGGACCCGGATGAGGATGAGGACGAGCAGGAGCACGACTATGGCGAGTGCGAGCATGTCAGATCTCCTCTGCGTGGATGCCGGGCTCGTAGTCGGTGGCGACACGATTGAACGGGGCGGTGAGTTCGCGATAGAGGTCGATGGCCACCACGACGAAACCGAGGCCGGAGGCCACCGGGATGATCGACTTCCACCACCAGCTCGGAAGTGACAGTTCAGCCATCCCGGGTGGGGGGATCTCCGAGGTGACGAACGAGAACTGCATGGCGCGCGTTCCCGAGTACACCAGGAGCACGAGCCCGGCGAGGATGATGAGGTACGTGATCAGCAGCAGTACCTTGCGCACCGGCTCGGGGGTCTTCTCGAAAATGGTGACCACGGCGACGTGCGCGCCGGCGCGGTAGGCCGTGACCGTGCCGAAGAAGGCGAGGGTCATCATCAGGTACTGCTCGACCAGGCCGACGTTCCAGCCCAGCGGTGCGTCGAAGGCGGTCCGGGTGAACACCTCGAGCGCGGTGAGGGCGACGATGACGACGATCGCGACGCTGGCGATCACCGCGCAGAACGCGGAGATCCCGTTCTGGATGCGGTCGAGCCTCGGGTGGGTGTCGGTGAGGTAGCCGAACGGCGTCCGACGGGCGGGTGTGGACCCCTGGCGGGGGACGATGACCTCGGGTACCTGGTCGCTCATGATCGCTCGCTTCCGTGCTCGGACTCCGCACGGGCGAGTGCGGCGGTGAAGTCGTCGAGGACCCGGCGGGCGGGCAGACCGATGCTCTCCAGGTCCTTGACCCAGGACTCCCGGACGGGCGCGGCCAGCGCCTCCCAGTGGGGACGCTCGGCGTCCGTGACCTCGATCATCTGTACGCCCGCGTCGCGCATTGCCTGCTTAGACTCGTCCATCGACCGGTTGATCTCGCGGCACACGGAGTCCTGTGCGACCTCGGATGCTTCGGCGAGGACGGCCTGCTGCTCCGGGGTCATCTCGTTCCAGACCGTGTCGGAGACGGAGTAGGTGACCGTGAACGAGCCGAGGTTGGCACCGTCGGTGGAGTACTGGATGACCTCCTCGAGGCTGTACGGCGTGATGCTCAGTGGGCTCGCGAGGGTGCCTTCGACGGTGCCGCGGGAGATCGCCTCGTACATGTCACCCAGCGGCATCGAGACGCCGGCCGCGCCGGCTGCGTCCACCACGCGGTCGGCCGCGCCTCCGGTCGATCGCATGATCTTGCCGTGGAGAGCGTCGACGGAGTCGACGGGGAACGCGCCCGACATGGCTTCGTAGCCGGGGATATAGGCGACCCAGAGCGGGTGCACGTCCTGCGGCGCGAGCTCGGTCTCGAACAGCGTGGTCCCCGGCTGCATGATCTCGAGCATCGCGTCACCGCCGACGCACGAGTCCTGGGTGAAGCCGGGAAGGTCTCCCACGTTCGCCAGGGGGAGTTGCGTTCCCACGTACGCGGGGGAGACGGCTGCGATCTGGGCGATGCCGGTCCGCAGCACGGCGGGCATGTCCCGCTGCTTTCCGAGCTGGCCGGAGTCGAAGTACACGATCTCCATCCCGGCGGACGGCGCCGTGTCCCGGAGGATCTCCATGAAGTCGGTCGTGCCGCTGCGCCCGATGGGGTGGGTGGCGGCGAAACTGTCCGCGACCCTGATCTCCAGAGGCTCGGACGGGTTGTCGGGCTCGCCGGAACATGCCGTCGCGGCGATCGCCACGGATAGGCCGGCCGCGAGCGTCGACGCCGCGCGACGGGCTGTGGTCCGCCGGGCTGCACCGCGGATCGGACGAGGGGGGCGTCTCATGAGAATCCTTAACTAGGGAACTCACTACGCATATACGTAGCAACGGGACGCGGCTAGGATATGTCGTGACGTGAGTCACTGTCAATCCCGCTGGGCGGATGGCTCGATACGACGACGTGGGCACCACGCGCGAGGAGCGCGTTCGCCACCGGAGGAATTTCGACAGGCCAATGCCCCGGCTCGGGGCGTGCGGGCGGGGACTGCCAGCCGGGCTCCTGTCCGGGGTCAGTGCGCGGGCTCGAGCCCGTTCCGCATCCCCCACGCCACGGCCTGCGCCCGCGTGGTGACCCCGATTTTCCGGTAGGCCTCACGGATGTACGACTTCACGGTGTTGGGCGAGAGGTAGCGCGACCGGGCGATCTCCTCGTTGGAGTAGCCGCGCACGATCAGCGAGAGCATCTCGGCCTCGCGGGGGCTCAGGCCCACGCCTTCGGCGGGCCAGTGATCGCCGGCGACGCCGCCGTCCCACGCGCCGAGGTCCACCACGCGATGCCCGCCGGCGATCGACTCGATCCCCTCGACGAGTTCCTCGGCGGGGAGTGACTTGGCCAGGAAACCGCCGGCGCCCGCGGCGAGTGAGTCCGCCACGGCCCGCGGGTCGGTCATGAACGAGTAGACGGCCACGGCGCCCACGCGCGGGTCGGTCGCCAGCTCAGCCAGCTGCACCTGCCAGTCGAGCGGTGCGGCGAACGTGTCGAACAACGCCACGTCCACGACGAGGTCAGGATTTGTCCGGAGTTGGGTTTCCACGACCAGCACCCGGTCGGCGAACGGGGACAGCAGCGCGCGCACGCCGGCCACCACGATGTCGAAGTCGTCGATAACGCACACGCTGACCGGCATGGAGCAAAGGTAGCAGCGGGTGGCACACGAATTTGTCGGGGCCTGCAGTTTTCTCCCCGCCCGGCGGTGATCACACCCCTGGGGGTGTGCCGCGGGTCAGCGCCTCTGGCAGAAGGTTGATCTCGTAATGGAGGAGATGACCTGGATGACACTGCCGACGGGGATCCGCCGGATCGACGAACGATGGGAATGGGCAGATCACGGGCATTGTCAGGAGTTGCCGGATCTGTTCTACAACTCCGAGGACGAGCCCAAGCGGGTGCGCCGCCGGAAGGAGACCGCCGCCAAGAAGATCTGTGCCGGCTGCCCTGTCTTGGCCGAGTGTCGCGAGCATGCCGTGGCCAACGGTGAATTGTATGGCGTCTGGGGCGGCCTGACCGAGATCGAACGTCACCGCCTGGCTGGCCGGGCCCGCACCGGCTGAACCCGCAGCCGACGCGGCGGGCGCCGGCCCCGCGTCAGCGCACCGGGATCGCGACGAGCTTGGTCTCGAGGAACTCCTCGATTCCGGTCGTCCCGCCCTCGCGGCCCAGCCCCGACTGCTTGATGCCGCCGAACGGTGCCGCCGGGTTGGAGACCACGCCGACGTTGACGCCGACCATCCCCGCCTGTA
This sequence comes from Dietzia sp. NPDC055343, assembly GCF_053645265.1. Taxonomy (NCBI): domain Bacteria; kingdom Bacillati; phylum Actinomycetota; class Actinomycetes; order Mycobacteriales; family Dietziaceae; genus Dietzia; species Dietzia sp. NPDC055343. The sequence goes on from NZ_JBSHMJ010000006.1 coordinate 82,078, forward strand.
GCCGCTCGGACATCGTCAACGCGCGGTCGAGGTTCTCGGTCATGACGTACGAGACCAGTCCGAACTCGGTGTCGTTGGCCAGTTCCACGGCCTCATCGTCGGTGTCGAAGGGGATCAATGCGGCGACGGGGCCGAAGATCTCGGTCGTCATCAGTTCGGACTCGGGCGAGACCCCGGTGATCACGGTGGGCGGGTAGAAGAACCCCGGCCCGTCTCCGCGATTACCGCCGGTTAGGACCTCGGCGCCCCGCGAGACGGCGTCGTCGACCAGCCCCTCGACCTTGGCGACGGCCTTCTCCTCGACCAGCGGGCCCACGTCCACGCCGTCCTCGACACCGTTGCCGACGGTGAGCGCGCCCATCTTCTCGGTGAGGCGCCGCCCGAACTCGTCGATCACCGAGCGGTGCACGAGGATCCGGTTGGCGGACGTGCACGCCTCGCCCATGTTGCGCATCTTGGCGGCCATGGCGGCGGTGACAGCGGTGTCCATGTCCGCGTCCTCGCACACGACGAACGGCGCGTTCCCGCCCAGCTCCATGGACGTGCGCAGCACCCCGCGTGCGCACTGTTCGAGCAGTGACCTGCCGACGGGGGTGGAGCCGGTGAAGGAGAGCTTGCGGGCGATGCCGGAGTCGATCCACGGCTCCACCACGTCGCCGGGGGAGGTCGTGCACACGACGTTGAGCACGCCGTCGGGCAGCCCGGCCTCACGCAGCAGATCGACCACGTACAGCGAGGTCAGGGGTGTGAGGTTGGCGGGCTTGAACACCATGGTGCAGCCGGCGGCGATCGCCGGCCCGATCTTGCGGGTGGCCATGGCCAGCGGGAAGTTCCACGGGGTGATGAGGATGCACGGCCCCACTGGCTCGGCGGTGACCACCAGCCGGGTGTTGCCGTCGGGGGAGCGGCGGGCGTCGCCGGGGATGCGGCAGGCCTCCTCGGAGAACCAGCGGAAGAACTCGGCGCCGTAGGTCACCTCGCCGCGCGCCTCGGCCAGCGGTTTTCCCATCTCGGTGGTCATGATCAGTGCGAGCTCGTCGGCGTGCTCGATGAGTAGTTCGTAGGCACGCCGGAGGATCTCGGCCCTCTCGCGCGCGGGCACGGCCGCCCAGCTCGCCTGGGTGCGACCGGCGGCCTGGATCGCCGCCGCGGCGTCGTCGGCACCGCCGTCGGCGAGGGTCGCCACGGGTTCGCCGGTGGCCGGGTTGTGCACCTCGAACGTGGCGCCGGTGGCGGCGTCGCGCCACTGGCCGTCCACGTGGATGCCGGTGCCGAGGGTGGCGATGAGATCGGCGACGGAGCGGGTCATGGCTGCCTCCTGGGGGTCGGGTCGGTCGGGTCGGGGTCGAGGAGTTCGAACAGGTGACGGCCGGTCCGGCGGCCGACGCGCGGGTCGCGCGCCGCGAGGTGGGCGACCTGGGTGGCGCACGAGAACCCGTCGGCCAGGACGGGGGCCTCGGGATCGGCACGAAGGGTGGGGGCCAGGGTCTGCTGCGCCACCGCGTCGGCGACGAACTCGTGCCCGGCGGTGAACCCAAAGTCCCCGGCGAGGCCGCAGCAGCCGGTGGCCTCGCGTACCGAGCCCACGCCGAGGGCGGTGAGGGTGGCGCGCTGGACCCGGTTGCCGAAGGTGGCGTACTCGTGGCAGTGGGTCTGCACCGTGACGCGGTCGGGCGGGGCGCCGCCGGGCCAGGCGGGGGCGCGGCCGGAGGCGGCCAGTACGCCCAGGTGCTCGGCGGCGGAGCGCACGCGCGCGGCCACGCGGCGGGCGAGCTCGGCGTCAGAGGTCTCCGCGAGGAGCCTGGGAAGGTCGCCGCGCAGGGCGGCGGCGCAGGAGGGTTCGACGACGACGACGGGGACCTCCTCCCCGTCCGGGCCGCGGATCCCGTCGAGGTGCCGCACGGTCTCGCTCAGGGTGCGGCGGGCGGCGTCCAGCCGTCCGGTGGTGATGTGGGTCAGCCCGCAGCAGTGGCCGGAGCTGCACGCGACGGACGTGTGCGAACCGCCGAGGACGCGGGCGGCCGCGCCGGCGACCGCGGGGCGCAGTCCCCGGGTGAAGGAGTCGAGGAAGAGCACCACCTCGGCCGAGGTGCGCGTGGCAGCGGCGGAGGCCGGCGTGGCGGCCCCGCGCCTGACTGCCCAGACGCTGTCGGGGGCCCGGGCCAGTTCGGTTCGCAGTTCGGCGGCGGAGGCGAAGCGGGGCAGCTCACGGTCGGCGGCGACCCCGCCCACCCGGGCGGCGGCGCGCCCGAGCCGCGTGGACATGACGGCGTTGAGCGGCCCGGCGATCCGGCCGGTCGCGCGCAGCCACACCGGCAGCAGGCCGAGGGAGTAGTGCACCCGGGGCCGGGGTCGCCCCCGGTAGCGGCGGTGCAGGGCCTCGGACTTGAAGGCTGCCATGTCCACACCGGTGGGGCAGTCCGACGAGCACGCCTTGCAGGCCAGGCACAACTCGAGTGATTCCTCGACCGCCGGGTCGTCGACGGGCAGGGTGCCGCGCACGACCTCCTGCAGGACGCGGGCGCGGCCCCGGGTGGAGTCCTTCTCATCGCCGGTGGCGCGGAACGACGGGCACATCACGCCGCCGGTGGAGGTGCGGCAGCGGCCCACCCCGATGCAGGCCTGGACCGGGTGGGCGCCCCCTGCGGAGGTGAGCAGGCCCAGGTCGCGCGGGGGGCGCCGGTCGGGGATGCCGTCCAGGGCCAGATCGACATCCAGTGGTCGGGTGGCGGTGAGCCCGCCCGGAGCGAGCAGCCCCGCGGGGTCCCACAGGCGCGCGAAGCGGTCGAACGCGCCGAGCATCTCGGGCGAGTACATGACCGGCAGCAGTTCGGAGCGGGCCCGGCCGTCGCCGTGCTCCCCGGAGAGCGAGCCGCCGTGGCGCACGGCGAGGCGGGCGGCGTCGGTGCAGAAGGCGCGGAAGACGGCCCGACCGGCGTCGCTCCTCAGATCGAAGGTGATGCGGATGTGCATGCAGCCGGCGCCGAAGTGTCCGTACATCACGCCGGTGAGTCCGTGCTGGTCCAGCAGTTCGCGGAACTCGGCGAGGTAGTCGGCCAGGCGCTCGGGCGGGACGGCCGAGTCCTCCCAGCCGGGCCACGACTCGATGGTCCGGCCGGTGACCGGGTCGGTGAGCCGCGAGCTGAGCCCGGCGCCGTCCTCGCGGACCCGCCACAGGTCGGCGCGGGCCACGGGGTCGGTCACGACGAGCGCCCGGATGGCGTGACCGGTCCGGACGAGTTGGTCGGCGAGTGCGGCCATCCGGGCCTCGAGCCCGCTGGCGGTGTCGGTGCCCGGGGTGGCAGCCTCGTCGTCGTCCAACTCGATGAACAGCCACGCGCGTCCGTCGGGGAGCTCGGCGACGGAGTCCGCGCCGCGCCGGGAGCGCATCGTCGCGACGATCACCTCGTCCACGCCCTCTACGGCTGTAGGGCGGTGCGGCAGGATGGCCGTCACGTCGCGCGCGGCGTCCACGACATCGGCGTATCCCACCACGAGCAGGCCGGTACGGGCGGCGCGCGGCACGATCCGCATACGCGCGGCGGTGACGATCGCGCAGGTGCCCTCCGACCCCACGAGCGCCCGGGCCACGTCGAAGCCCTCCTCGGGCAGGAGGTGCCGCAGGTGATAGCCAGACACCTGGCGGGGGATCCGGCCGAGCTCGGTGCGGATCGCGGCGAGGTGATCGGTGGCCAGGTCCCGGAGTTCGGTGGTGAGGTGTTCGGCGCGCGCGGTGGCGGCGGCATCGCGCGGGTCGGTGGCCTCGATGCCGCGCCGGGTGGCGGTCAGTCGCAGGCCGTCGGCGGTGACCAGGCGCAGCGCCTCCACGTGGTCGGCGGTCCGGCCGTGACGCACCGAGTGGTTCCCACACGCGTCGTTGCCGATCGCCCCGCCCAGGCAGGCCCGCGACTGGCTGGACGGGTCGGGGGCGAAGGTCAGGCGGCTGTCGGTGGCGGCGTGGACGGCGGCGCGCAGCTCGGTCAGGACGACGCCGGCCTCGGCGGTGACCACCCTGGCTGCCTCGTCCACCTCGCGCACGCGGTTCAGGTGCCGCGACAGGTCCAGCACGAGGCCGCTGCCGATCGCGTTGCCGGCCATCGACGTGCCGCCGCCCCGAGCGGTGGCCGGCACGCCGAACCGGTGACATGCCGCCAGCGCGGCGGCCACCTCCTCCTCGGTGCGGGGGAACACCACGGCCGCGGGGGCGACCCGGTAGTTGGAGGCGTCGTAGGAGTATTCGGCGATGCGGCGGGGGTCGGACTCGGGCGACAGGCCGGCGGCGGTGAGCGCCTCGATCAGCGCGTCGCGGCGGGCCCCCACCGTCGCGGTCACGACCGGCCCACGACCCGGTGGACGGCGCGGGTCAGGCGCTCGACGCCCGCGTCGACCTCGTCGGCGGTCACGACCAGGGCCGGGATGACGCGCACGATCGAGCCGGTCGGGCCGCAGGTCAGGGTGAGCAGGTCCTCGTCGATGCAGGCCTGCTGCACGGCGCCGGCCAGGCGGGCGCCCTCGAGCGCGCCGGGGCTGCCTGCGGGCGCGGCTGCGTCACCGAACTCGACGGCCAGCATGAGTCCGGTACCGCGGATGTCGCAGATCTCGCTCACGTCGCCGAGATTACGCCGAAGCCCGTCGAGAAGTTGCGTTCCGCGCTCGGCGGCACCCGCCACCAGTCCCTCGCGCTCGATGACGCCCAACGTCGCGACGGCCGCCGCGGCCGCGACCGCGTTGCCGCCGTAGGTGCCGCCCTGCGACCCGGGCCAGGCCTTGGCCATGATCTCCTCCGGCGCGGCGATGGCCGAGATGGGAAAACCCGAGGCGATGCCCTTGGCGGTGATGAGGACGTCCGGCACCAGTCCCTCGGTGTGCTGGTGGCCCCAGAACCGGCCCGTGCGCCCGACGCCGGCCTGCACCTCGTCGAGCACGAGCAGCGCGCCGTGCGCGGTGGCGCGCTCGCGCAGCCCCTGCAGGTAGCGCTGCGGGACGGCCATGTAGCCGCCGTCGCCGAGCACCGGCTCGATCACGATCCCCGCCAGCTCGCGCGGGTCGATGCGGGTGGCGAGCAGGAAGTCGAACTCGGCCAGCGCGTAGTCCACGGCCTCGTCCTCGCTCATCTTCAGTCGCAGCGCATCGGGGTAGGGGGTCTGCGCGACGCCGGCCATGAGCGGGCCGAACCCGGCGGAGAACTTGGTGCCGGCGGTGGTCAGGCTCGCGGCGGCGACGGTGCGCCCGTGGAAGCCGCGCTGCACGGTGACGATGTACTGCCGGCCGGTGGCCATGCGCGCCAGGCGCACGGCGGCCTCGACCGCTTCCGAGCCGGAGTTGGCGTAGAACACCGAGTCGATACCCGATGGCAGGTGCTCACCCAGCTTCTCTGTGAGCTCGAGAAGCGGCTGGTGCATGACGGTCGTGTACTGCGCGTGGATGATCTTCGCGCACTGCGCCTGCGCGGCCGCCACCACGTCGGGGTGGCAGTGGCCGGTCGAGGTCACGCCGATGCCGGTCGTGAAGTCGAGGTAGTCGCGGCCGTCGGTGCCGTGGATCCACGAGCCCAGGGCTTGGTCCACCACGACGGGCGTGGCCTGCTTGAGGACGGGGGACAGGTGCGCGGTCATGCGGTCAGTGTGTGACCGGTCGGGGCGATTGTCAACAATCCGACAACGCCGGATTCCGGCGGGTTACGGTGGTGGCATGACGCAGGAGAAGCCGACCGTCGTACTGCTCACCGCCGACGGCGTCCCCGAGCCCGCCGACCTCGCCACGGTGCGCGATCTCGCCGACGTCCGGGTCTGCACCGCCGGCACTCTCGCCGAGGCCCTGCCGGGCGCCGAGATCCTTCTCGTCTGGGACATCTTCTCCGGCGCGCTGGCCGACGCCTGGCACGCCGCCGACTCGCTGCGCTGGATCCACGTGGCCGCCGCGGGTGTCGACGCCCTGCTCTTCGACGAGCTCCGCGAGTCGGACGTGCTGGTCACCAACGCGAGCGGGGTGTTCGACGGCCCCATCGCCGAGTACGTGCTGGCGTGCGTGCTGGCCCACGACAAGCGCCTGCACGAGACCGAGGCCTTCCAGCGCGCCGGGAGGTGGCGTCACCGCGAGACCCTCCGGGTGGCCGGCCGCCGCGCCCTGGTCGTGGGGACCGGCGGGATCGGGCGGGCCACCGCGCGCCTGCTCCGCGCGGTCGGGCTCGAGGTCCACGGCGCGGGACGACGACGACGGGACAGCGACGAGGACTTCGGCCACGTCGTGGATTCCGCGGACCTGGCCGCGCACCTGCGCGAGGTCGACCATCTCGTCATGGTCGCGCCGCTGACGGAGGCCACCCGGGGGATGCTCGGTGCGCAGGAGCTGGCGGCCCTGCCCGACGGCGCCCACGTGATCAACGTCGGACGCGGAGAACTCGTCGATCAGGATGCGCTGACCGCCGAGCTCGCGACGGGCCGACTGTCGGCGCACCTGGACGTCGTCGTCGTCGAACCTCTTCCAGGTGGTGACCCACTCTGGGCCCTCGGGGGCGCGCACATCAGCCCCCACATGTCCGGCGACGTGGAGGGCTGGCGCGACACACTCTCCGCGCAATTCGTCGACCACCTGCGGACATGGCTGGGCGGTGACGAACCGGCGCCAGCGGTCGACAAAGGTCGAGGATACGTCAGCAGCTGAGTGGTTGTCCAAGGTCACAGGGTCTTCTACGGTCGGGCTCATAGGCGCGTGAACCATCCGTGCCCCCGACCGAGAGGAGAACAATGACCCTGGCCGTCGATGACTACATCACCCGAGTGAGCGGTGCCCCGGTGATCGTCGACCGACCGGACCCGGTGGTGTGGTCCGACCTGGACGATCCCGAGATCCGGGACTTCGCCGACCGCGGGTACATCCAGCGCGAGGGCGCGATCGACGATGCCCGGATCGACGCCTGCCTCGAGGAACTGCAGCGGATCGGCCACCATCCGGACATGGCCGACGACCCGCGGATCATCCGCGAGGCCGGCAGCGAGGCCGTCCGCTCGATCTTCGATGTGCACCTGCTCAGCGACGTCGTGTGGGAGGCCGTCGAGAGCTCCGGCGCGATCGAGCTGGCACGCGAGATCCTAGGCTCGGACGTGTACGTGCACCAGAGCCGACTCAACTACAAGCCCGGTTTCGCCGGCGGCGCGTTCTACTGGCACTCGGACTTCGAGACCTGGCACGCCGAGGACGGCATGCCGCGGCCGCGCGCCTGCAGCGCCTCGATCGCGCTCACGCCCAACCGCACCTACAACGGGCCGCTCATGATCATGCCCGGCACCCAGAAGTACTTCGTGCAGTGCGCGGGCGAGACGCCGGACGACTACTTCAAGGAGTCCCTGGTCTCGACGGCGCCGAAGGTCGGGGTGCCCTCGGAGGAGCACATCTCCGAGCTGTACCGGCGGCACGGCCTCGACGTGCTCACCGGCGACGCGGGGTCGATGACCGTGTTCGACTGCAACGCGCTGCACGCCTCCGGCGGGAACATCACGCCCATGCCGCGGGCCAACGTGTTCATCGTGTTCAACAGCGTCGACAACGCGCTGGCCGAGCCGTACGCGGGCACCCCGCGGCGCCCGGACTTCCTCGCACGCCGACCCTGACCGGGCGACCGACCGGTCACGCGGCGGACAGGCCCATAAGGTCTGCCGCCTCGGCGAACGCGTCGACGAACGCCCGCAGCTGGCGCCGCCTCGTATCGCGTTCCCGGAAGGTGACCGACACCGTGCGGGTGGGGGATTCGACGAGCGGCAGCACGTCCACGCCCTCGGGTGTGGTGACCAGTCCCAGGTCGGAGGCGATCGTCACGCCGAGGCCGGCGGCGACCAACGCGAGGGCGGTGGACTGCTCGCCGGCCTCGTGGCGGACCTCCGGATCGAAGCCGGCCTCGCGGCAGGCTATCCGGACCGCCCGGCCGAAATGCGATCGCGGGTGCGCGATCACCCAGGGCGCGCCCGCGAGGTCGGTCAGCGACACCTCGCCGGCCGGGATCGACCCCCGCGGCACCACCGCGCGCAGGGACTCGACCGCGACGGGCAGGCGGGCCAGGTCGGGAACCCGCGCCATCGGATAACTCGAGTAGTCGAGGACGAAGGACAGGTCGAGCGAGCCGTCCCGGACCGCGCCGGTGGTGTCCTCGGGTGCCAGCTCGCGGGTGCGGACGCTGATCTGCGGGTGGTCGCGGCCGAGGACCCGCAGGCCCGCGGGCAGCAGTGCCGTGGCCACCGACGCCCACACCCCGGCCGTCAGCGTGGTGGCACCGCCCTCGCGGGCCGACTCCATGGCGTGGCCCGCGTCCTCGACGGCCGCCAGGATCGTGCGGGCGTGCCCGGCCAGGACCAGCCCGGCCTCGGTCAGCACCAGCCCCCGGCCCCGCCGCTCGAACAACGGCGTGCCCGCCTCCCGTTCCAGCAACGAGAGTTGCTGGGACACCGCCGAGACCGTGTAGTCCAGCGCGGACGCGACGGCCGTGACGGTGCCGCGCCGCTCCAGCTCGTGGAGCAACCGCAGGCGGTGCAGGGACGGCTCCATGGGCCAGAGCGTAGGAGGGGGAGCGACATCGTGCAGGAAAAGTGAACGGTGGACTCCATGAATCCTCGCTGGACCGGTCGGTAGAGGGCTCTCATGCTGGGGGTACGCCACCGGATAGGCCGGTCGGCGCGGTCGCCGCCCACGGGGCGGACACCACAGCGAGGAGGCGAGCATCATGACGTCGATCGAGATTCCCGGCAGGGCAGGCATTCCGGCGGCGGCACCGGGCGCCTCCGGCACTCCCACCTCGCCCTCGCAGGCGCCCGGTCGGGCGACCCGCGAGCCGTACCTGCGCCTGCACTGGGAGGACGACCTCACCGACGCGCGCGGCTACCTCGTGGTGGACACGCTCGTCGGGGGACTGGCGACCGGCGGAACCCGCATGCGGGCCGGCTGCACCATGGGGGAGGTGGAGGACCTCGCCCGCGGCATGACCCGAAAGACCGCGGCGTTCGATCTGCCCGTGGGCGGCGCGAAGGGCGGGATCGACTTCGACCCCAAGGACCCCCGCGCCGTGGAGGTGCTGGCGCGCTTCTGCGAGGCCATGCACCCGTTCCTCGACCGGCATTGGGTGACCGCCGAGGACCTGGGCGTGACCCAGCAGCTCATCGACGAGGTCTTCGCCCGACTCGGCATGCGCCAGTCGTACCACGCGGCCATCGAGCGTTCGTCGAACTGCGCGGACACCACCGAGCGCATCTACCGCGGCCTCAACGCTCAGGTGCCGGGCGGCCTGCTCGGCGACGTGATCGGCGGGTACGGGGTCGCGCAGGCATGCCTGGCCGCCGCGAGCGTGCGCGGCTGGGACATCGAGCGCACCTCGGTGGCGGTCCAGGGCGTGGGCACCATGGGCGGCGCCGCCGCCTGGTACCTGCACGAGGCCGGGATGAGGGTGGTGGCACTCGCCGACGCCGGTGGCACCCTTTACGACCCGGCGGGGCTCGATGTCCACGCGTTGCTGGCCACCCGCGATCGCTACGGCGAGATCGACCGCGACGCCGTCCCCGCCCGCGTGCAGCGACTGGACCGCGACGCGATCCTCGGCATGGACGTCGACGTCCTGGTCCCCGCCGCCGTCTCGTACGCGATCACGGCCGAGAACTGCGCCCGGGTGACGGCCCCGGTGATCGTCGAGGCCGCCAATGCCGCCACGACGGCGGATGCCGAGCTCGACCTCACCGCCCGCGGGATCGCGGTGGTGCCCGACTTCGTGGCCAACGCGGGCGCCGTGGCGTGGGCGTGGTGGCTCATCCTCGGCGAGGTCGACGAGCGGGCCGAGACCTCGTTCCTGCGACTGGGGCGGGCCATGACGACGAAGGTCGCCGACCTCATGAGCGACTGGACCCCGTCCGACGGTCCGTTGCGGTGGGCGGCCGACGTCTCCGACAGGGTGCGGGACGTCCCCGCGGTGGTGGTGCCCTGACGCCCGCGAGGGCGCCGCGTCAGTCCCGGGCGGGCTCGCGAGCCCCGTAGCCGAGCGCCTCGTTGATGCGCCGCTCCCACGGTAGCCAGACGTGAGAGCGGCGCATCCCCTCGCGGATTTCCGGGGGCGGCCCCTCGAACAGGAACGCGCCCTCCTCGCGGCCGAGGAGCTGCCGGACCTCGGGATGCGCATGGGCCGCGCGGATGACGTTGAGCAACGTGTCCTCGTCCACGTCGAAGTTGAGCAGACTGATGGGATTCGCCCGTTCCCCGACGCGAAACGGGCCCTCGGGGATCGTGGCCTCGTCGGTGGTGGTGAAGACGATCTCGGCGCGCTTTCCGATCCCGAACGGCCGCATCGCGCTCGGGCCGCGGTGGACGTTCACCTCGAGGATCGAGCCCCAGGGGATCAGTGCGACCAACGAGTCGTTCTGGCCGGCGAGCCCGCGCGGCGAGAACTCCAGGCGTCGCCCCAGCGGCACCTTCGCCAGCATCCAGAAGGTGTAGACGATCAGAAAGATGTTGAGGGCCACAAAGGCGGGGTACTGCCGGTGGTGCGAGATGTGTATGGCGCCCACCCTGTCGGCTGTGATGGCCCCGATGCCGAGCATCACGAACCCGAGAACGGCCATGCCGCCAGCGGTCCACGGCGTCCAGTCCCCGCGGGCGCTGACGTGTGTGATGCCGTCCGTGACGCTCACGCGCCCCCGTCGGACAGGGATCGCACCGGAGCGGCCGACATAGGCGAGGGCACCGCCGCAGAACAGAATGAACACGCCGGCCAGGGCGACGATGACGCTCGGGTGCGTGGAGGACCAACTGATGTTGAAGACCGTCCAGGCGAGCGTGGCGGCTGCCCCTACCCCGGCGAGCACAGCGGCGACCAGTGCGGCCGGGTCGGTGCGGTCGTAGAAGTGTCGGCGCCACTCCAGTGGCGCGGCATCGTTCTCCTGCCGAGGCTCGGGTGTGCTCACCATCCGAAGCCCTCCTTTCCGTCAGCACGTTCTCGTTCGATGTGGTTCCGCAGGGCGGCGGTGGCCGCGGGGCCGGCCAGCAGCCTGACGCCGGCCCCGAGCGCGAATCCGAGCGCGGTACCGGGGCCGGGCAGGACGCTTCCGGCGGCCGCCCCGGCCAGCGCGGACGCCGCCACCCCGGCGCTCTCGATGGCGAGCGCCTCCCCGAGGGACTCGTGCTCCGGTCTCGTGGCGAGCCCGATCGCCAGTCCCAGGCCGGTGCCGAGCACCGGGAGGCTTCGGGTGACCGCGCTCGCGGCGTCCATCACCTCGGCTGTCGAGTCCAGGGCGTCTAGGCTTCCGGAGATGGCCGCGCCGGCGGCCACGGTCCGGGGGTCTATCTCGATCAGCTCGGGCTCATAGGGGTAGGAGACGTACGACTCGGTCATGGACAAGAGGTTCAGCGCGTTGGCCGCCGCGAGGTCGAGGTCCTCCAACGCGCGCAGGAGCGGCAGGATCCGGCTCTCGATCGCCGAGGCGTCGGCCTCACCGCGCTGGTGCGCACGGGCCACCTCCGGGTCGGAGGGATCCCCGATGAGCAGCGGACCCCGCACCGTGCCGTCGTCCGCCACCCGGCACTGCGCTGCGGCGGCCTCGTCGACGGCGTCCAGCAGTCGACTCCGCAGGCCCGGGGCCCGGGCGCAGAAATCGGAGAGGGCCCGGACCGCGTTCTCGGCTTTCCTGGCGACGATGGTGATGTCCCGCGTGATTTCGGCGCAGCTCCCGGCGGAGGCGGAGACGGTATCGCCCGCGGAACCGTCGAGGTGCGCGTCCGCGGCCGAGCGCACGGCCATCGCCGAATCGAGGAACGATTCCGCGTCGGAGCGCAGGTCGTCGACCCGGGCGGACACCGTGTCGAGATCCCAGGACATGACGTCCGGCACCGTCAGGCTCATCGCGGCGGCCCCACGAGTCCGAGGGCCGCGGTGGTGGCCCATTCCTGGTCCTCGAGGACGCCCGCCGCGGTGACGAGCGCGTCGATCTCGGTATCGAACCGCGTGGCGATGTTCTCCTGGAACTCCAGGATGTCGAGGGAAACCGCACCGTGGCACTCGGCGATGAGCGAACCGCGCAGGGCCGCCCCGATGGTGGTGAGCGCACCGGCCGGGGTCAATCCGCCGGTGCGTTGTTCCTCGTCGCCGAGGATTCGCGACAGGTGACGCAGACGCGCGGGATCGACGTCGATGATGTCAGCCATGGGCCCTCCGGGGTGATGAATGTTCGTCACCAGGTCTGACGGGCCGGGCCGCCCATCTGGTTCCTCCGGAAGGAAAGATCGCCGGAGCTAGGCCTCCGCGGCGCCGCCGTTCGCGCTCTCGCCGCCGCCGTTGCCGTTGCCAATCGCCGAATGCAGACTCACCCGTCGCGGGGAGTCGTCGGTACCCAGCAGCAGGTCGATGGTCAGCCCGAGGCGGTTACTTACGTCCGCGGCCGTCGACCGGCGGGTCAGCCACGCGACCAGGTTCGACATCCACACGTCGGAGATCACGCGCGCGATCGACAGTTGCACCTCGTCGGGCGTGCCCTCGGCGATGGCGCGGGCGATGATCCGGTCCATGAGGAAGCCCACCTCCTCGACCTCGTTGGCCACGGAGGCGTCGGCGAACATGAATGCCCGGGTCATGGCCTCGGTGAGGTTGGGATCGCGCTGCATGGCCTTGGTGATCCCGCCCACCACGACCTTCATCCGCTCCTGCGCGGTGTCGCCGGGCGGGGAGGTGCGCTCGGTGCGCTGGTCGAGGCGGCGGAACTCGCGGGCCAGCGCCGAGACGAGCAGGTGCACCTTGGAGGGGAAGTAGCGGTAGAGGGTGCCCACCGCGACCTCGGCCTTCTCCGCGACCGCACGCATCTGCACGGCCTCGTAGCCGCCCTTCGCCGCCAGGGCCAGGGTCGCGTCGAGGATCCGCCGCCGGCGTTCGCGCTGGGACGAGGTGCTGGGCTCATCGGACCGGACGGCGGTGTCGGAGGCGCTACTGCCGGAACCGGTCCCGGTCGAGATCTTGGTCATGGGGCGAACCTTCTGCGCTGGGCGGATCTGGGACCCGGTTGTGCGGATCGTGGCGTGCTGATGCATTCTAGAACACGTTTCCTAGAACAGGTTCTATTATGTCGGGAGGGCGCGATCCGTGATGGTTGTGCCGCCACCGAATACAGTCGCGCCGAGGAGTCATACGTGAGCATCGCCACCACCCCGGATCAGACCGAGATCCAGAACTCGATCAAGGCCTGGGCGAAGTCCGCCGATCCCGTGACCACCGTACGCGCCCAGGAAACCGATCCCGACGCGTGGAAGGCCCTGTGGCCGCATCTCGCCGAGCTCGGCCTGTTCGGCGTGGCCGTGGCCGAGGAACACGGCGGAGCGGGGGCGGAGATCGTCGACCTGGCCTGCATGCTCGAGGCCGCGAGCTCACGCATGGCCCCCGGCCCGATCCTGACCACGGCTCTGGCCGGCGTCCTCGTCTCGAAGGCGGGCGGCGACGTGGCCGCCGCGCTGGGCGAGACGATCGCCGAGGGCGGGCTGCCGGTCGGCATCTGCCTGGGCTTCGGGACCGAGACCCTCGACGCCTCCGGCGCGGTGACCGGGGATGCCGGCATCGCCTACGGCGGAACCGTCGACGGCGGACTGCTGCTGCCCGTCGTGGTCGACAGCCTCACCCGCTGGGTCCTTCTGGAGCCCGGCGCCAAGGGCGTGACCATCACCCCGTCGACCCCGTACGACATCTCCGCGTCCATCGCGCGGGTGTCGCTGGAGGACGTGGCGATCCCGGCCGACCGGATCCTCGACGGCATCACGACCGCCCAGGTCCACCAGCTGTTCGTCACCCTCGCCGCGGCCGAGGCCGCCGGGGTCGCGGACTACACGCTGAACACGGCCGTCGAGTACGCCAAGATCCGCGAGCAGTTCGGCCGCACCATCGGCTCGTTCCAGTCCATCAAGCACCTGGCCGCCGACATGCTGTGCCGCACCGAGCAGGTCCGAGCCCTGGCCTGGGACGCCGCCGTGGCGGCAGAGGACCTCACGAGCGCGGACTCCGAGCTCCCCGTGGCCGCCTCGGTCGCCGGCGCGCTCGCGTTCGACAACGCGGTGGCCAACGCGCAGGACTGCATCCAGATCCTCGGCGGCATCGGCTTCACCTTCGAGCACGACGCGCACTTCTACATGCGTCGAGCCGGCGCCCTGCGCCAGGCTATCGGCGGTGCCGCCCGCTGGCGTCGGTCGCTCGCCGACCTCACTCTGGCCGGCAAGCGCCGCCACCTGGACATCGACCTGTCCGAGATCGTCGGGATCGACGCCAAGCGCGAGGAGATCAAGGCGCTGGTCGCCGAGGTCGCCGCGGTGGAGGGTGCCGAGCGCAAGCAGGCCCTCGCCGACACCGGCCTGTTCATGCCGCACCTGTCCGAGCCGTGGGGCCTGGGCGCCTCGCCGGCCGAGCAGCTCATGATCGACGAGGAGCTCGAGGCCGCGGGAGTGTCCCGCCACGACATCACCATCGGCGGCTGGGCCGTGCCCACCATCCTGCAGGCCGCGCCCGAGCACGCCGACCTGCTGGTCCGTGACACCATGGCCGGCAAGATCAAGTGGTGCCAGCTGTTCTCCGAACCCGGCGCCGGCTCCGACCTGGCCGCCCTGCGCGCCACCGCGGAGAAGGTCGACGGCGGTTGGAAGCTCAACGGTCAGAAGGTGTGGACGTCGCTCGCCCGCGAGGCCGACTGGGCCATGTGCCTGGCCCGCACCGACAAGGACGCCCCCAAGCACAAGGGCATCACCTACTTCCTGGTCGACATGAGGTCGGCGGGCATCCGCACCTCGCCGCTGCGCGAGATCACCGGCGAGGCCCTGTTCAACGAGGTCTTCCTCGAGGACCTGTTCGTGCCCGACGAGTTCCAGATCGGCACGGTCAACGACGGTTGGAAGATCGCCCGCACCACCCTCGCCAATGAGCGCGTGGCCATGGGTGGCGGCTCCTCGCTCGGTGACGCCGCCGAGGAGATCATCGGCCTCATCGAGGCGGCCGGCGTCTCGGACGACGCCCTCGTCCTGGACGAGCTGGGCAAGCACGTCGCGGACGGCGTCGTGGGCAGCCTGCTCGACCTGCGCACCGCGCTGCGGAGCCTGGCGGGCTCCGGCCCGGGCGCCGAGTCGAGCGTCCGCAAGATCGTCGGCGTGCGCCACCGCCAGGACATCGCCGAGTTCGGCCTCGAGCTCACCGGCACCAGCGGTGTCGAGTTCACCGAGCAGGGCCGCAAGTTCCTCATGGTCCGCTGTCTGTCGATCGCCGGCGGCACCGAGCAGGTCCTCCTCAACGTGGTGGGCGAGCGCATCCTCGGCCTGCCCCGCGACTGAATCACCTCCCCTCCCACTCCCGAACAGGACTGATCCCCCGTGGACTTCACCCGTACCGAGACCCAGGCAGCCGTCGCCGAGGCGGTGGCCGGCGCCCTGACCACCGCAGCACCCGCCGAGGAACTGCTCACCGCGTTGCCCAGCCGCAGCGTGGAGGACGCGGGCTACGACGAGCGCCTGTGGGCGTCGTTCGCGGAGTCCGGACTGCTCTCCCTCGGCCTCCCCGAGGACCTGGGCGGCGACGGCCTGACCGTCGCCGACGTGGCCGTGGTGCTCGAGGAGGTCGGCCGCGCGGGCGTGGTGATCCCCGCCCTGGAGACCCTCGGCTTCGGCGTTCTGCCGATCGTCGCGCTCGGCACGCCGGCGCAGCAGAAGAGGCTGCTCGAGGGGATCGAGGACGGCCGGATCCTCACCGCCGCCGTCGCGGAGCCCGGGCGTCCGCTGCCCGCCGTGCCCTCCGTGCGTCTGAACGGCGGGACGATCACCGGCACCGTCACCTCGGTGCGTTACGCGGCCCAGGCGCGATCCGTGCTGGTCCCGGTGTCGACCCCCGAGGGTGCGGCCGTCGTCGTCGTCGCCCCCGACGCCCCGGGGGTCACCCTCACCCCCACCCTCGGCTCCCTGGGGGTGCCCGAGTACGCGATGCGGTTCGAGGCCACGCCGGTCGACGACGACGACGTGGTCCGCGGCGGCGGCGACGAGCCCCTTCTCGAGGTGCTCCACCGGCTCATCCTCGCGGCGTGCATCGCGCACGGCGACGGCCTCATCGCGGGTGCGCTGGACATGACCGCGGGTTACCTGAAGGAGCGGGAGCAGTTCGGGAAGCCGCTCGGCTCGTTCCAGGCGGTGCAGCAGGAGCTCGCCGACGTCTACATCGTGTCGCGGACACTGCACGTGATCGCGCAGTCGGTGGCGTGGCGGATCTCCTCGGGACTCACCGGCTCGTCCGACCGTTACGAGACCGACCCGACCATCGGCGCCTACTGGCTCGCCGCCGAGGGGCCGCGAGCGGTGCAGGTCCTGCACCACCTGCACGGCGGCGTCGGCGTGGACGTCACCTACCCGATGTTCCGGTACTCCTCGGCGGTCAAGGACCTGGCCCGCTTCGTGGGCGGCCCGCGCCTGCAGCTCACCGAGCTCGGCGAGGCCGTGGCGGCGGACCCGGTCGACGCGGTGTCGGTCGGGTCGTCGAGCGACGACGCGGTAGCCGACGATGGCGAGGCGTTCATCGACCTCACCCCCGCCCAGCGCGCCCTCCAGTCCGAGCTGCGCGAGTACTTCTCCACCCTCATCTCCGCCGACGAGGCCGCCGACATCGGCACCACCCGGCACGGGAAGACCTACGAGGAGATCATCAAGCGGATGGGCCGCGACGGCTGGCTGGGTGTCGGCTGGCCCGCCGAGTACGGCGGCAAGGGATTCGGCCACCTCGAGCAGCAGATCTTCACCAACGAGGCCACGCGTGCCGACGTGCCGCTGCCCTCGGTGACGCTGCAGACGGTGGGCCCGACCCTGCAGAAGTACGGCACGGACATCCAGAAGAAGAAGTTCCTGCCCGGCATCCTCGAGGGGACCGTGCACTTCGCGATCGGCTACTCCGAGCCCGACGCCGGCACCGACCTCGCGTCGCTGCGCACCACCGCCAAGCGCGACGAGGCCACCGGCGACTGGATCATCAACGGACAGAAGATGTGGACCACCGGCGGCCATCACGCCGACTACATCTGGCTGGCCGCCCGCACCGGCACCCCGGACTCCCGCCACCGTGGTCTGACGATCTTCATCGTCGACACCTCCGATCCGGGCTTCTCGTTCACGCCGATCATCACCTGCGACGGCGCGCACCACGTCAACGCCACCTACTACTCGGACGTGCGCGTGCCCGCCGACATGGTGGTCGGCGAGGTCGACGGCGGCTGGAAGATGCTCACCACCCAGCTCAACCACGAGCGCGTCATGCTCGCCCCCTCCGGGCGGCCCGGCGGCTACTACGACGAGCTGGCCGAGTGGGCGCGCGGCACCGGGCCCGACGGTGTCCGACACCTGGACCGGCCCGAGGTCCGCGACGGACTGGCCGAGATCTTCGCGATCGTCCGCCTCAACGAGCTGCTCAACTGGCAGGTCTCCGCGATGGGCGACAACCCGTCGATGGGCGACTCCGCCGCCTCGAAGGTGTTCTCCACCGAGAAGATCCAGCACGTCGGCCGCATCGCCGAGGAGCTGCTCGGGCGCTTCGGCGACCCCACCGACGCCGGCACGGCCAAGCTGCAGCGCTGGTTCGACATGGTGAACAAACGCAACGTCGTGATCACGTTCGGCGGCGGCGTCAACGAGGTCATGCGCGAGCTGACCTGCATGGGCGGCCTCGGCATGCCCCGCACCGCCCGCTGATCCGACCCCGTACGAAAGGCACCCATGAGTGACGACACGGCTACCGCCGCCCAGGCCGGCCGGATCCTCGCCGCATCCGAGGAGATCCGGGCCGCCGGCGGCAGCGCCCCCCGCGCGGGCCGCGATCCCATCAACACCCCGATGATCCGCAACTGGACAGAGGCGATCGGCGACGCCAACCCGATCTACGAGTCCGAGGAGGCGGCCGTCGCGGCCGGCCACGGCGGACTCGTCGCCCCGCCCGCGATGGCCCAGGTCTGGACCATGCGCGGCCTCGGGAAGACCCGCGAGTCCGACGACCCGCTCGGCAACATGACCGATCTGCTCGACGCCGAGGGCTTCACCTCCGTCGTGGCCACCAACTGCGACTCCACCTATCACCGCTATACCCGCCCCGGCGAGGAGGTGACCATCTCCTCGGTCCTGACCGACGTGGTGGGCCCCAAGAAGACGGGCCTGGGCGAGGGCTGGTTCTTCACCACCCGCAACTACTGGCGGGTCGGCGACGAGGTCGTGGCCGAGATGGACTTCCGGATCCTCAAGTTCCGGCCGCCGGTCAAGACTGCCGAGCCGGCCGCCTCCGATCAGATCGTCGCGAGCTCCGGCTCGGCCACCGACGATCTGGTCGTGGGCAAGGTCCTGCGGCCCTCGGTCTCGCAGGACACCCGCTTCTTCTGGGACGGCGTCGCCGCCCACGAGCTGCGCATCCAGAAGCGCGAGGACGGCTCGCTGCAGCACCCGCCCGTGCCGGCGCTGTGGAAGGACAAGACCGAGCAGACCGACTACGTGGTCTCCTCCGGCCGCGGCACGGTCTACAGCTTCGTCAACCACCACGCCCCGCGCGTGCCGGGGCGCACCCGGTTCCCGTTCGTGATCGCGTTGGTGGAGCTGGAGGAGGGCGTACGCATGCTCGGCGAGCTGCGCGACGTCGACCCGGCCGACGTCGAGATCGGCATGGACGTCGAGGTGGAGTTCCTCGACATGCCCGGTGATTCCAGCGAGGACGCGGCGTTCGGCACCGAGCCGTGGACGCTGTACGCGTGGCGGCCCGCCGGTGCCGCTCCTGTCGAACGCCAGATGTCCGAAGTCACGGAAGGTGGCGCGAAGTGAGCGAGAACAGTGCAGTGACCGGCGCGGTCTGCCCCGCCGAGCCGCCCGCCGCGCGAGTGGGGGACACCCTGCCCGAGCTGGCCATCGAGGGGACGCCGACGTTCATCGTGGCCTCGGCCCTGGCGACGCGCGACTTCCAGGATGTCCACCACGACCGGGACCTGGCCCA
This sequence comes from Dietzia sp. NPDC055343, assembly GCF_053645265.1. Classification (NCBI taxonomy): domain Bacteria; kingdom Bacillati; phylum Actinomycetota; class Actinomycetes; order Mycobacteriales; family Dietziaceae; genus Dietzia; species Dietzia sp. NPDC055343. The sequence continues at coordinate 101,066 of NZ_JBSHMJ010000006.1, forward strand.
CCAGAAGGGCTCGAAGGACATCTTCGTCAACATCCTCACCGACACCGGCCTCGTGCAGCGGTTCGTCACCGACTGGGCCGGACAGAAGGCGCGGATCACCTCCATCAAGTTGCGTCTCGGTGTGCCCTGGTACGCCTACGACACGCTGACCCTGACCGGTGAGGTCACGGAGATCGCGACCGACGGTCTGGTCACGCTGAAGATCGTCGGCAACGACTCTCTGGGCGCGCACGTCACCTCGACCGCGACCCTCTACATGAACGGAGACCCGCAGTGAGCACGCTGGCTTCTGAGTCACTCGCCAACCGGGCGGCGATCGTCGGGATCGGCGCCACCGACTTCTCCAAGGACTCCGGCCGCTCCGAGCTCCGACTGGCGGCAGAGGCCGTGCAGGCCGCCGTGGCGGACGCGGGACTGCAGCCGTCTGACGTCGACGGCCTGGTGTCCTTCACCATGGACACCAACACCGAGATCGCCGTGGCCCGCGCGGCCGGCATCGGCCACCTGAACTTCTTCTCGCGGATCCACTACGGCGGCGGCGCGGCGTGCGCGACCGTCCAGCAGGCCGCGATGGCCGTCGCGACGGGTGTCGCCGAGGTGGTGGTCTGCTACCGCGCCTTCAACGAGCGCTCGGGCATGCGGTTCGGGCAGGTCAACTCGGCGCTGGTGCAACAGGTCAACTCCTCCGGCACCGACAACGCGTTTTCCTACCCGCACGGGCTGTCCACGCCGGCCGGGTTCGTCGCCATGGTCGCGCAGCGCTACATGCACGAGTACGGCGCCACCAGCGAGGACCTCGGCCGGGTGGCCGTGGTCGACCGCAAGCACGCCGCCGTGAACCCGGCCGCGTTCTTCTACGGCAAGCCCATCACGCTCGAAGAGCACCAGAACTCGCGCTACATCGCCGAACCGCTGCACCTGCTGGACTGCTGCCAGGAGTCGGACGGCGGGCAGGCGATCGTGGTGACCACGCCCGAGCGCGCGAAGGACCTGCCGCACAAGCCGGTCTCCATCGCGGCCGCGGCGTCGGGCTCCGGACCGGACCAGTACATCATGACCTCGTACTACCGTCCCGAGCTCGCGGGACTGCCCGAGATGGGGATCGTGGGCGACCAGCTCTGGAACCAATCCGGGCTGCGCCCCGACGACATGGACATGGCCGTGCTCTACGACCACTTCACCCCGTACGTCCTCATGCAGCTCGAGGAGCTGGGTTTCTGTGGCCGCGGCGAGGCCAAGGACTTCGTCCGGGAGCCGGGCGCCCTCGAGGTGGGCGGCCGCCTGCCGCTGAATACTCACGGCGGCCAGCTGGGCGAGGCGTACATCCACGGTATGAACGGCATCGCCGAGGGCGTGCGCCAGCTGCGGGGCGATTCGGTGAACCAGGTCGCGGGGGCGGAGAAGCTCGTCGTCACCGCCGGTACCGGCGTCCCCACCTCGGGGCTCGTCCTCACCGTCTGAGCCGACAGGCTCCCGTCCCTCCACGTCGTCAAGAGTGTTTCGCACACGCTTCCCGAGAAGGGGGTGTGCGAAACGCTCTTGTCGTTGATGGAGGTGGGCGGAGACCGGGCGTGTGCGGAGTGGTGCCCGGGGCCTCTCGTCGTCCGGTGGTGCGGTGGCGGGTGCGCGTCGACGACCCTAGCCGCGCAGGCAGCCGCGCACGAACGAGCCGATGTCGCGGACCGCGGCCCTGGCCTCGGGGACCAGCGGGTGGAACGCCTGGAACACGTGGAACTGGTGCGGCCAGAGTTGGAACTCGTGCGTCACGCCGTGCTCGGCGAACTTCTCGGCCAGCCTTGCGATCCCGCCCGCGAAGTTCTCCGCGCCGCCGCACTGGATGAGGAAGGGCGGCCAGTCGGGGGAGGGGCGGTAGTTGATCGGCGAGATCGCGGGGTCGTCGGCGTCGGTGCCCGGCGCGTACTGGGCGCGGCACAGTTCAGCCATCCCCAGGGCCAGGAACGGGTCCTTCTTCGCCCTGTCGCGGGCGGACATGTCGGAGAAATCCAGGTCGACCCAGGGGGACATGAGGACGACGCCGGCGGGCATGGGCTCGCCCGCCTTCTCCAGGTGCGCGACCAGTTGCAGCGCGAGGTTGCCGCCCGCCGAGTCGCCGGCCACCACGATGTTCTCGGCGGGAAAGCCCATGTCGAGCAGCCACTGGAAGCCGGCGATCGTGTCCTCGGTGGCGGCCGGATGCGGATGTTCGGGGGCCAGGCGGTAGTCGGGCAGGAACACCGGTGTGCCGGTCTCGGCGGCCATCCGCGAGGCCAGGGCCTTGTGCGACCAGGGCGAACCGAAGGTGAACCCGCCGCCGTGGACGTGGTAGATCACCTTGTCCGAGTCGAAGAACCTCTTCCGGCCGACCCACAGGCCCGGCACCGGACCGTCCGACGACCAGTCGGCGGTGGTTTCCAGGGCGGCCGCGCGGCCCGCCCCGGAGGTGAGGGCACGAAGCCGGTTGAGCGAGGCCTCGGTGGGCGGCATGCGATCCAGCGCGGGGCGGACGAACATGCGCAGGCCCCCGGCCAGGCCGCGGGCGCGCAGGGTGCCCTGCACGCCGGGGCCGGCCAGGAGCGGTGCGCGCTGGGAGGGCCGCTCCGCTTCGACGTCGGCGGAGCGCTGACCGTCCGCCGGGACGTCCCCGGACCCTGTCGCCTGGGGCAGTCGGAGTCCACCGTCGTACGGGGCGCCCGTCCGCCGGGGCCGCGATCCACTCATGTGCGCAATGTAGATGTCGGAGCGAGGTGACGGGTGTCGAATCGCCGCTGCTACCATAAATCCCAGCTAGAACTCGTTCTCGTTCTCCGGGGATGGCGCAGGCCACGGGCCGGTCTGGACACGAGAACAAGTTCAGGTCACAATGTGACAGTAGCCACATCTGCCCTCAGTTAGAAGGAATTATTCCCGCGATGACCGACGCAGCAGCCGATCACACGTCCGACCCCCTCGCCGGGACCAATCCCGAGATGAACCAGGCATTGGTGTTCGAGGCGATCGTCGACAAGATTCCTGACAACCTGCTCCTCACCATGGACGGCGAGGACTTCACGTACCGGCAGATCGATGATCTGGCCAACCAGATGGGGCACGTGCTCCGGGCCCACGGCACCGAGCCGGGCGATCATGTCGCGCTGTACATGAAGAACAGCACGCCGCACATGGCCGCGATCATCGCGACCATGAAGATCCGGGTCGCCGGCATCAACGTCAACTACCGCTACACCCCGGCCGAGCTGGTCTACCTGTTCAACGACTCGCAGTCGACCGGAGTCCTGGTGGACGCCGAGTTCGCCGAGACGATGGCGGCCGCGGCGCCCAAGCTCGAGACCGTCAAGACGATCTTCTCCGTGGGCGGCGTGCCCGAGGTCCTGGCCACCGCGTGCGCCGAGAACGGCATCGCGGTCGTCGACCTGGACTCCGAGATGGCCACCCAGTCCACCGCGCGGGATTTCGAGCCCGCGCGAGGCGACGACAAGTGGATCGTCTACACCGGCGGCACCACCGGCTTCCCCAAGGGCGTGCAGTGGAACCACTCGGACTACTACTACGCGTGCCTGTCCGGCGGTAACCCGTACGGCGACAAGCGACACAGCCCGGCCGAGGTCGCCGAGCACATCAACCCGGACGGCGGGTTCCGCGTGGTCATCTCGGCGCCGCTCATGCACGGCGCCGGGCTGTTCACCCTGCTGACCTTCGTCAACCTCGGCGGACACCTGCTGATGTTCCGCGACTTCGACCCGCAGGCCATCGTCGAGACGGTCGCCGAGCGCCAGGGCCAGATGCTGGTGTTCGTGGGCGACGGCATGGCCGTGCCGATCACCGACGCGATCGTGGCCAACAAGGACAAGCTGGACTTCAGCTCGCTGTTCATGGTCGCCTCCGGCGGCGGAATCTGGTCCAAGGCCACGCGTGACCGCCTCCTCGAGGTCCTGCCGAACATCATGACGCGCGACAACTTCGGTGCCTCCGAGTCGGGCAACGACGGAGAGCTGGCCATTTCCGAGAAGGCGGAACTGACCCTGCCGTCGAGCGCGCGCATCGGCCTGATCAACGAGTCCAACCAGCCGATCAACCCGGGCTCGGACGAGATCGGGTACATCGTGCGCCGCGGCCACGTCCCGGTGGGCTACTGGAACGACCCGGAGAAGACCGCCAAGACCTTCCCCGAGGTCGGCGGGCGGCGTGTCTCGGTGCTCGGTGACATGGGCCAGATCCGTGAGGACGGCACCATCGTCTTCCTCGGTCGCGGCTCGGGCTGCATCAACACCGGCGGCGAGAAGGTGTTCCCGGAGGAGGTCGAGCAGGCGATCAAGGCCCACCCGGCCGTCCACGACGCGCTGGTCGCCGGCGCCCCCGACGAGCGGTTCGGCCAGAAGGTCGCCGCGGTGGTGTCCTTCCGCGAGGGCCAGTCGGCCACGAACGAGGAGCTGACCACGTTCCTGCGTGAGTCGCTGGCCAACTACAAGGTGCCCAAGACGATCGTCGACGTCCCCGAGATCCGTCGTTCACCCGCCGGCAAGGCCGACTACAAGTGGGCCAAGGACCAGGTGTCCTGACGGACCGGTAAGCACGACTGACCCACTGCGAAGGCCGGGTCCGCCACCAGGGCGGGCCCGGCCTTCGAACTTGCCCCGTAGTATCGGCGGCATGCGCAGATTCGATCCGACGCCGCGGATCCGCGGCCTGGTGCGGTCGTATCGCGGTCGGCACGGCCGTCGCGCCGGTGTGCTCGCGGTGCTGTTGGAGGGCGACGACGACAACGCCGCCGCCGAGCTGACCGTCCACCCGTCACAGGTGCGGCTGCCCCGGACCGTGATCTATGCGGCCGCCCGCAGCAGGGGGCTGGAGCCCGTCGGTGGTGCGGCAGCGCTCGCGCAGCGCGGACCGTGGATCGACCCGATGCGGTTCGTCCGGCCGTCGGAGGGGAGTGCCGGATGAGCGCGGGGTGGCTCCTCGTCGCGCTGGCGCTCCTGCCGCCGGCCCTGTGGCTCCTGGCGATCGCGGTGGTCGCGGCGCGCGGGAGGCTGCGCCGCAGAGGGGATGAGAGGACGCGCCGGCTGCGACTGGCCCGCATGTTCGGGCGCGGTCTCGGTGGTGATGTCGTCGTCGTCCCCACCGCGGATGTCGATCTGCCCGAGCACGCCGTCCTGGAGGTGGCCGCGGGGGCGGGGTTCCGGATCATCGGGTATGAGCGCGCCGACACGCCGCTGCGCAGGCGGGTGGGCGTGTTCGTCCGCGTCGGAGGGCCGGTCGACGCGGTGATCAGGGGCCCGCTGGGGTCGGGCGAGCGGGCGAAGTCGGCGGTGCACGCGGGGAGGGCCCCGGCGCCCCGGTAATGTCGCGCGCATGCGCATCGGAATGGCCCTGAACTACAGCGGCGGGTTCGCCGAGACCGCGGCGGAGGCCGCGGACCTCGAGCGGGCCGGACTGGACATCGCCTTCGTGCCGGAGGCCTACTCCTTCGACGCCGTGAGCCAGCTCGGCTACCTCGCGGCCCGCACGTCCACTATGGAACTCGCGTCCGGGATCCTGCAGATCTACACCCGCACGCCCACGCTCACCGCCATGACCGCCGCCGGCCTGGACTTCGTGTCCGAGGGCCGCTTCACGCTCGGACTGGGCGCCTCGGGCCCGCAGGTCGTCGAGGGCTTCCACGGCGTGAAGTACGACGCGCCGCTGGCCCGCACCCGCGAGATCATCGAGATCTGCCGCCAGGTGTGGCGGCGCGAGAAGGTCGTCCACGACGGCGCCAAGTACCAGATCCCGCTGCCCGCCGACCAGGGGACCGGGTTGGGCAAGCCGCTCAAGCTCATCAACCACCCGGTGCGAGAGAAGATCCCCATCGTGCTGGCCGCGCTCGGGCCCAAGAACGTGGAGCTGGCCGCCGAGGTCGCCGACGGCTGGCAGCCGCTGTTCTTCCACCCCGAGAAGGCACACCTGGCGTGGGCCGACCCGCTGGCCAAGGGGCGCGCCAAGCGTGACCCGTCGCTCGGTGAGCTGGACGTGTACGCAGGCCCGCCGCTGGCGATCTGCGACGAGAGCGAGGTCCCGGGCTATCTGGACTTCGTGCGCCCGCACCTCGCGCTGTACATCGGCGGCATGGGTGCGCGCGGCAAGAACTTCTACAACGAGCTCGCCTGCCGCTACGGCTACGAGGCCGAGGCCGAAAAGATCCAGGACCTGTACCTGGACGGCAAGAAGGACGAGGCGGCCGCGGCCGTGCCGGACGAGCTCGTGCGGTCCGTCTCGCTGATCGGGCCCGCCTCCTACGTCGCCGAGCGGGTCGAGGCGTTCCGCGAGGCCGGCGCCACCACGCTCACCGTCGTCCCGATGGCCATGGACGCGCCGGGCCGCATCAGGCTCGTGGAGCAGTTCCGCGACCTCTGCTGAGCAGCGCGGGACCCGCGCCGGCATCCGCTCCCGCGCCCCGGTCGGTTCCCGCGAAATGACCACACCCCGCGGCACGGGGCCGCGGGGTGTGCAGGTGAGCCGTACGGCCCGATCGGATCAGCGATCAGGCGAGGTCGACCACCACGTTCTTGAGGACGGGGGCGTCCTCGCGCTCGACGACAGTGGCCGCCACGAGCAGCTGCGTTCCCTCCTCCCACACGCGGATGCGCATGGTCTCGCCGGGGAAGAAGATGCCGCCGAAGGTCACGCCGTAGCCGCGGACCTTCTCGACGTCGCCGCCCAGCACCTCGTCGACGACCGCGCGCAGCACCAGGCCGTACGAGCACAGGCCGTGCAGGATCGGGCGCGGGAAGCCGGCCGCCTCGGCGAAGGCCGGGTCGGAGTGCAGCGGGTTGCGGTCGCCACACAGGCGGTAGATCAGGGCCTGCTGCGGCAGGGTCGCGACCTCGATGGTGTGGTCGGCCTCGCGCTCGGGGTACTCCACCTTCTCGGAGGTGCCCCGCTCGCCGCCGAAGCCGCCCTCGCCACGGGCGAAGATGCCGGACCGGGCGGTCCACAACTTCTCCCCGTCGGCGGAGACCGTCTCGGACTCCTGGATGATCACCGCGGCCGAACCCTTGTCCTGGATCTCGGCGATCTTCGTCGTCGTCGTCGCGGTCCCGTCGGCCGGGATCGCACGGTGCAGGCGCACGGACTGGCTGCCGTGCACGACCTTGGCCAGGTCGATCTCCACGCCGGGGAACGACACCCGCGGCGCCTCGGTCACGTTCATCGTGGCCGCGACGGTCGCGAACGACGGCAGCACCTTCGGCGCGGTGTCGTGGATGTACTCCAACCCGGTGGTGTCCATCGGGTCGCCCGCGGCGCCCACCCCCAGCGCGTAGAGCGCCACGTCGGAGGCGGTCCAGGAGAACTCCTGCGAGGGCAGTTCCGCCCCGAGGGCGGTGTTCAGATCGATCGGCACTTCTCAGACTCCGGTCTTCTCGGTGGTCGGGGCGGTGGCGAGCATGTTCTCGATCGCGAGGTAGCCGAAGACCAGCGCAGGTCCGATGGTGGCGCCCGGGCCGGCGTAGGTGTGGCCCATGACCGGCGACGAGGCGTTACCGGCGGCGTAGAGGCCCTCGATCACGGAGCCGTCCTCGCGCAGGACACGGCCGTGGACGTCGGTGTTCGCGCCGCCCTTGGTGCCGAGGTCGCCCGGGACCATCTTGACCGCGTAGAACGGCGCCTTGGCGACCGGGCCGAGGCTCGGATTGGGCTTGTTCGTGGGGTCGCCGTAGTAGTGGTCGTACCCGGAGGCGCCGCGGTTGAAGTCCTCGTCGCGGCCGTTGGCGGCGAAGCCGTTGAACCGGTCGGCGGTCTTCTGCAGCGCCTCGGCCGGCACGTCGATGAGCTCGGCGAGCTCGGCGAGGGTGTCTGCCTTGTGGAAGTTCTCCGTCGCGAGCCACTTCTTGGGCAGCGGCTGCTTGGCCTGCAGGCCGGCGAAGAGGTAGCGGTTCTTGTACTCCTGGTCGAAGACGATCCAGGCCGGGACGTTCTCGCCCGGGGCGTCCTTCTGCCCCTCGGGAGCCTGGCCGAACTCGCCGCCGTACATCATGTGCCCGGCCTCGACGTAGGGCAGGGACTCGTTCATGAAGCGCTCGCCGCGCGAGTTGACCATGAACGAGCACGGCAGCGACCGCTCGGCCAGCGCGAACCACGGGCCGCGCGGCATGAGGATCGTCGGACCCCACCAGGCGTCCTCCATGAAGGACAGGGCGGCGCCCGTCTTCTCCATGTACTCGATGCCCTCGCCGGTGTTGGCGGCGGCGCCGACGGTCCACGAGGTGGGGATGGGCTGACGCTGGTACTTGTCGCGCATCTCCTGGTTGTGCTCGAAGCCGCCCGAGCCCATGACCACGCCGCGGCGGGCACGGAGGGTGACCTCTTCGCCGTTCCGGGTGACGGTGATGCCGACGACGCGCTCGTCATTCCCGGACCCCTCGGTGACCAGTCCGGTCATGGGGGTCTCGAGCCACACCGGCACGCCGGCGTCGAGCAGGCCCTTGCGCATGGCGGCGATGAGCGCGCGGCCCATACCGACGGAGTTCTGCTTGCGGGCCTTGGCGAGGAACATGCGCGCGGCGACCCGGATCGAGCGCCGGATACCCTTGGTGTGCGGGCGCTGGAGGAGGTTGAGCCAGCGGTAGTCGGACTGCATCACGACCATGTTGGCCGGGGCCTTGGCGTAGCCCGGCTCCAGCTTGTCGGCTTCGGGGCCGAGCTGGTTCAGGTCGAAGGGGCGGGGCTCGACCGAGCGGCCGCCTAGGCGGCCTCCGGGGGCCTCTGGGTAGTAGTCGGAGTAGTCCTTGACCCACTCGAGCTGCAGCGGGCTGTTGGCGAGGATGAAGTCGAGCACCTCGGGGCCGCGGTCGATGTAGGTGTCGATGCGCTCGGGGGCCACGACGTCACCGATGATGGACCGCAGGTAGGTCCTGGCGGCCTCCGGGGTGTCCAGCACACCGTCGCGCTGGAGCACGGAGTTGCCCGGGATCCACACGCCGCCGCCGGAGCGGGCGGTGGAGCCTCCGTAGTGTGGGGCCTTCTCAACGAGGACCACGCTGAGGCCCTTCTTTGCTGCCGCGAGGGCGGCCGTCATGCCTGCTCCACCGCTGCCGACGACGACGACGTCGAATTCCTGGTCTGCCATGTAGAACACGTTATAGAACTGATGGCAATCGCGCCAGACGCCCCAGGTAGCATCCCCCTCATGCTCAACGAGGAGACCCGTGCCACTCTCGCGCAGCGACTCTGGGACGCCGAGGCCGGCGTGACCCCGATCGCCCCGCTCACCGACGACCACCCGGACCTGACCCCGGACGACGCGTTCGAGATCCAGCTCGTCAACATCCGGCGCAAGCTGGACGCGGGCGCCGTGGTCACGGGCCACAAGGTGGGCCTGGCCTCCAAGGCCATGCAGGAGATGATGGGCGTCGACGAGCCCGACTACGGCCATCTCCTCGACACCATGGAGTACCCCGAGGGCACGCCGATCGAGGCGGCGAGGTTCTGCTTCCCCCGCGTCGAGGTCGAGGTGGGCTTCATCCTCGGCGCCGACATCCCGCCGGAGGGCTGCTCCCAGGAGGAGGCCGCCGCCGCGATCGAGTGGGTCGTGCCGTCCATCGAGTTGATCGACTCGCGGATCAAGGACTGGAAGATCACCCTCGGCGACACGATCGCCGACAACGCCTCCTCGTGCGGCTACGTGGTGGGCTCCGGCCGCGTGCGCCTGGCCGACATCGATGTGGCGGCCATCGAGGCCACGCTCTACAAGAACGGCGAGTTCCTCGCCTCCGGCCGCTCCGATGCGGTGCTGGGCAACCCGCTCAACTCGGTCGGTTGGCTGGCCTCGACCGTCGCCAAGTTCGGCGTGCGCCTGCGCAAGGGCGACGTGATCCTGCCGGGCACCGCCATCCGCGCCATGGACGCAACCCCGGGCGACGCCTTCCGCGCCGACTTCGCCGGGCTGGGCTCGGTCTCGATGGAGTTCCGCTAGCGGTCTGCGTTGAGCGCACGCCCCGCCGCCACGGCCACCCGGGTGACCAGCGGCTCCAGTCGGGCCAGCGCGCTCTCGTCCGCCGCGCTGGCCGACAACGCCGCAACCGCCCGAGTTCCCCCGGGGGCCGGTCCGGAGTCGACGGCGGCGTCGTCGTCAAAAACCGGGGCGGCCACGCAGTACAGGCCGGGCGTGAGTTCGGCATGGTCCAACGATCGCCTCCTGCGCCGGATCTCGGCGAGCTCGACCGCCAGCGCGTCCGCCGAGGTGACGGTGGTGTCGGTCCACGCCACCATCGGCCCCCGGGCCACCCGCGCGGCGGCCTCGTCGTCGAACGCCAGCATCGCCTTGCCGACCCCCGTGCAATACGCGGGCAGCCCGCCCCCGATCCGTGACGGCGACGGGATCGGCCGCGGCCCGTGCAGCTTGTTGAGGTAGACCACCTCGTCGCGGTGCAGTGTCGCCAGGTGGACGGTCGCGCGCGTGGCCTCGAAGAGGTGCGCGAGAAAGGGCGTGAGGACCCGGCGGATCCGCTCGTACTCCGGCGACACCGGGATCGGGTCCAGCTCGTGGATCAGCGGACCCAGCCGGTAGTGCTGGCCGATCCGCGTGACCGCGCCGTTGCGCTCGAGCGCGGCGAGGAGCCGCAGTGTCGTGGACTTGGCCAGCCCTGTGGCGCGCGCGAGTTCGCTCAACGTCAGGCCGCCGCTGCCCGCGGCCGTCGCGCGCAGCACGTCGAAGGCGCGATCGACGGGGGACGCGGGGGGCTGTGTCATGTGGCGAGTGTAGCGCGATGCTCCGACACAGTGCCCGGTCTAATTCGAACACTTGCGCGATAGTGGGACGGCGGGTACGGTCGTACATACGTTCTACTGATGTGCGGCGGGGGTGGCGACGATGACGTCGGCGGGTTCGTTGTCTGCGGTTCCCGAGTCCTCCTGCTGCGAGGATCTTGCCGCTGTGAGCGAGGCGGCGCGGTCGGCGACGCTGGCGCCGAATCGGGCCGGGGCCACGCGGTTGGAAGCGGCTGCGTTGTTGGTGCGGCAGCTGGCTCGGGCTGCTGAGGCCGACGATTCGGGGCGGCCGGGGTTTGCGCGGTTGGATCCGCAGGCGCGGGCGCGTGACCATATGGCGGCGGCGTGTCAGTTGACGTGTTGGCATGCGGGCCGGTTGGTGTTGGCCGGGGTGCAGATCCACACCCGGCTGCCGCGGATGCTGTCCATGGTCGGGCGGGGGCTGTTGCCGGAGCAGTTGGCCATCGATATCGCCTGCCGGTTGGCGCAGGTGCCGGACGCGATCGTCTCTGATGTGGAGGATGCGGTCATGGCCCGCGTCGGGCACGATCTGGACGGTGGTGACCGGCCGTCGCGGTCGGCGGTGGAGGCGATGATCGACCGGGCCGTGGAGCGTCTGGATCCCGGGGCGGCGCAGGACGCGGTAGATGCGGCCACAGAGTCGCGCACGGTGCGGTTTCGCCGGGGCCGCGACGGGATGGCCTCGATGTGGGCCAAGCTGCCGATCGGGGACGCGGAGATGCTGCGCTGCAGGATCGAGACCGATGCCGCCGCGGCCGCCGCCGACGGGGTGCCGCGGCCCATGGACCAGCTCCGCGCTGATGCACTGTCGGCGTTGGCGGTGTACTCGCCGGCCGGGCCGGCCGAGGTCGTTGATGGCATCGAGCTCGGCCCGGTGCAGGTCGGGGCGGACCTGCCGCGCCCGACGGTCGGTAACGCCGCCGCGGCCACCGGTCAGCCGATCCGGATCAGTGTGATCGCCGCGGCCGCGCGGGGACTGCCCGATCAGGTGGAGTTCGTCACCGGCGCGTACACCAGCTTCGACTGGCTGTGTCAGGAACTGCTCGAGGGCGATGACGCGCGGGTGCGGTTCGAGATCATCGACCCCGCCCCCGGCGCCCTGGACACCCCGGAGCGGGCACTGCGGTACGTCATCTCCCCGGCGTTGGCCGAGCGGATCCGGCTGCGTGATGGCACCTGCCGCCATCCGGGCTGCGCGGTCGATGCCCGGGACTGCGACATCGATCATGTGATCGCGTTCGACCGGGCCACCCCGGAGTTGGGCGGGCCGACCCTGGAGTGGAACCTGGTGTGCCTGTGCCGCAAACACCACCGCGAGAAGACCTTCGGCACCAACTCCTACCGGCCCGGGCCGCTGGGCGAGCTGATCATCACCACCGACACCGGGCACCAACACCGCACGCGGCCGAAGGGTCCACTGGCCCGGGCACGCGAGGGCATCCAGGAACAGGTCGAGATCATCCTCAACGACAGACTCTTCTCACCCGACGGATACCTCACCAACCCACCCGGAACCGACAGACGCGACCGACCCGCCTGAAGCGTCAGTTCTCTGGTGTTCTACTGAACGGCACACTCGTTTGTGGCGGGGGTTCCGCGCGGGCGAGACTGCTGTCATGACGGAGAAGAAGAAGCTCACAGCCGCGATCGTGGGGTCCGGCAACATCGGTACCGACCTCATGTACAAGCTCGAGCGCAGCGAGTACATCGAGCCCAGGTGGATGATCGGCATCGACGCCGAGTCCGAGGGGATGAAGCGCGCCGCCGAGCACGGCCTCACCTGCATGTCCGGTGGTGCCGACGAGTTGCTCGCCTCGATCGAGGCCGGTGGCGAGAAGCCCGACCTGCTGTTCGAGGCCACCAGCGCCTACGTGCACAAGGAGTACGCCCCCAAGTACGAGGCCGCCGGCATCGTCGCTGTCGACCTCACTCCCGCGGCGGTCGGCCCGATGGTCATCCCGCCGGCCAACCTGCGCGAGCACCTCGACGCCCCCAACACCAACATGGTCACATGCGGTGGCCAGGCCACCATCCCGATGGTCCACGCGGTTTCCTCGGTCGTGCCGGTCGATTACGCCGAGATCGTCGCCTCCGTCTCCTCGGAGTCGGCCGGCCCCGGCACCCGCGCCAACATCGACGAGTTCACCGAGACCACCAAGATGGCCATCGAGCAGGTCGGCGGCGCCAAGCGCGGCAAGGCGATCATCATCCTCAACCCGGCCGAGCCGCCCATGATCATGCGCGACACGATCTTCTGCTCGATCCCCGAGGACGCCGACCACGACCTCATCACCACCTCCATCCGCAAGCGCGAGAAGGAGATCCAGGAGTACGTGCCGGGTTACCGGCTGCTCCAGGAACCGCAGTTCGACCCGCCCACCGAGATCACCGGCGGCATGGCACGCGTGGCGATCTTCGCCGAGGTCGAGGGGGCCGGTGACTTCCTGCCGCCGTACGCCGGGAACCTCGACATCATGACCGCCGCCGCCGCGAAGGTGGGCGAAGAGATCGCCAAGACGAAGCTCGGAGTGTGACAACCATGGACAAGACCAACCCCTACAACGCCGACGCACGGGCGTACAGCTCCGAGCTCGACATCCGCATCACCGACTCGTCGCTGCGGGACGGCTCGCACCACAAGCGGCATCAGTTCTCGGTTGAGGACGTCCGCAACGTCGTCGGCGCCCTCGACGGCGCGGGAGTCCCCGTCATCGAGGTCACCCACGGTGACGGGCTCGGCGGCGCGTCGTTCAACTACGGCTTCGCCAAGTCGTACGACCAGGAGCTCATCAAGGCCGCGGCCGAGACCGCCAAGCAGGCCAAGATCGCGTTCCTCACGCTGCCCGGTCTGGGTATCAAGGACGACATTCTCGCCGCGCGCGACAACGGCGGCTCCATCTGCCGCGTCGCCACCCACTGCACCGAGGCCGACGTCTCCATCCAACACTTCGGCTACGCACGCGAGCTCGGCCTCGAGACCGTCGGCTTCCTCATGATGAGCCACACCCAGCCGCCCGAGGTGCTGGCCAAGCAGGCCCGCATCATGGCCGACGCCGGCTGTCAGTGCGTCTACATCGTCGACTCGGCCGGCGCGCTCGTGATGGACCAGGTCTCCGACCGCGTCGCGGCGCTCGTCGCCGAACTCGGTGACGACGCCCAGGTCGGCTTCCACGGTCACGAGAACCTCGACGTGGGCGTGGGCAACTCGATCATGGCGATCCGTGCGGGCGCCCAGCAGATCGACGGCTCGACCCGCCGCTTCGGCGCCGGCGCCGGCAACACTCCCGTCGAGGCCCTGGTCGGCGTCTGCGACAAGCTCGGTATCACCACCGGCGTCGACTTCTTCAAGATCGCCGACGCCGCCGAGGATGTCGTCCGCCCGCTCATGCCCACCGAGTGCGTCGTCGACCGCCAGGCCATGATGCTCGGCTACGCCGGCTGCTACTCGTCGTTCCTCAAGCACGCCGAGGGGCATGCGCAGCGCTACGGTGTGCCGTCATCCGAGATCCTCATCCGCGCCGGCGAGCGTCGCCTCGTCGGCGGCCAGGAGGATCAGCTCATCGACATCGCGCTGGAGATCCAGAAGGAGCAGGCGAACGCCTGACCCGCGCTCCGCAGCGCCCAGCCGCGCCCCTCAGAGTCAGCCTCGCCCGATATACCCGGGCGGGTGACTCTGAGGGGCGCGGCTGTATGCGCTCACGGATCGACCGCAGCCGGGCCGGTGGCCCAGGCCACGACGGGCTCGAGGGCGGCCTCGTCGACCTGATCGAGGCGCCGCGCCGGCAGCAGCATCCGCGCGGCGGGGGCGTCAGGGGTGCGACGCAGCGATCGGCGCAGCGCGGCCATCAACACGCGGTCCGGCCGGGTGAGACGTGCCGGGTCGAGGTCGCCGCGCAGGTGGAACGTCGTGACGACGCGGTGGGAGGCGGCGACGAGTTTCGCGGCGAGGTCGCCGCGCCCCGGGTCACTGGCGGGGGAGAGGGCGACGACGACGAGGGCCACGCGACCCGGAGCCGACCGGATCGCCCGGATGACCCGTCTCCGGCCCATGATGCGCGTCGCGTACACGGGCGCGAGGACGATCAACGGGTCCGGCCGGCCGGAGGCGTCGAACGAGGACAGCTCCACCGCCGACGTACCCAGACGCTCGGCGAGAGCGAGGGCGTACCGGCGAGTGGAGCCGTACTTGGAGGTGTAGACGATGGCGGGGCGACTCACGCACTCGAGTCTGTCACCCCACCGGGTCACTCGGAGTAGGAGACCTCGACGCGGTCGGTCTTGGGTAGGAGCTGGCAGCTGAGGACGTAGCCCTCGTCGACCTCCTCGGGGTCGAGGATGCCGTTGTGGATCATCTCGACCTCGCCCGATTTGAGGATGCAGGCACACGCCGAGCACTCGCCCTTGCGGCAGGAGAACGGCGCCTTGATGCCCTTGGCGAGCAGGACGTCCAGCAGCGGGGTGTTTCGCGGCCAGTCGACCTCGTGGACCTCGTCGTCGAGTTCGACGATCGCGGTGGCGGGCCCGTCGCCGTCTTCGGACGGGGTGTCGTCGATGACGATCTCGGCGAACGGGTCACCCTCGATCGAGGAGAACACCTCGGTGTGGATGAGGTGCATGTCGGCCCCTGAGCGTCGCAGGCCGTCCTTGACGGTCTCCATGAACGGGGCCGGCCCGCAGATATAGGAGTGACGCTTGGCGGCCACCGGCTGCAGGACGTTGCCGATCATCTCGGCGGTGGGGATGCCGGAGACCGACTCGAGCCAGTGGACCACCGTGAGACGGTCCGGGTGCTCCCGCTGGAGCTTCTGCAGCTCGTCCTTGAAGATCACCGAGTTCTCGTCGCGGTTGGCGTACACCATGACGATGTGTCCGTTGCCCTGCGCGATCGCGGACCGGAGGATGGACATGACCGGGGTGATGCCCGAGCCGGCCGCCAGCAGGATGAAGTCCTGGTCGAGATTCTTGGGGGTGAAGATGCCGGACGGGGCCAGGACGTGCATGTCCATGCCGGCTTCGGCGTTGTCGCACAGCCAGTTCGAGCCGTAGCCGTCAACCGTCCGCTTGACCGTCACCTTGAGCTGCGAGTCCTCGGTGGGCGAGCTCGACAGCGAGTAGCAGCGGGCAACGGATCCGGTCTGGTCGCTCGGGATACGCAGGGTGAGGAACTGGCCCGGCGTG
The DNA here is from genome assembly GCF_053645265.1 of Dietzia sp. NPDC055343. Classification (NCBI taxonomy): domain Bacteria; kingdom Bacillati; phylum Actinomycetota; class Actinomycetes; order Mycobacteriales; family Dietziaceae; genus Dietzia; species Dietzia sp. NPDC055343. The sequence goes on from NZ_JBSHMJ010000006.1 coordinate 117,005, forward strand.
TACCGGAAGTCCGCCTCCGAACCTGCGGGGACGTCGAAGACGATGGACTTGGCGTCCGTGGTCTCCTCGATCACCTCCGCGATCCTGAGTTCGCGAACGAAGGAGCCCAGCTGTGGGGTTTCGGTCATGGGGAAAGCCTATCGGGTGGAGATAGAGGCCCGGCGACGACGATTCCGCGGAGCGGTAGTGCGGCCGCTCCGCGGAATGCTGGTCGGTCGGTCACTCAGGGGCGTAGAACGGGTTGACCATGTGCTCGGCGTCGACCGGGTCGACACCCTCGGCGAGGGTGATCAGGCCCTCGGAGTAGGCGTAGTGGATGCTCGCGAGCATCCGGGGACAGGTGTCCTCGCCCTCGGGGATCTCCCCGCCGGAGCGCCACTCGGAGAGCACGGGGCACTGCTGGTCGCTGCCGTCGCGCCACTGGATGGACGTGTGCTTGTCACTGTTCTTGCGGACGAATGCGCGGGTGCCGCAGCTCCGGCAATCGACAGGTTGGAAGCCGGCGCGCGTGTACGTCTCCCGGTCCAGGCTGGTGTCGGCGTGGAGCTGCGCGGCGCGCGCCGGGTCGGTCTCGTCCCAGGTGGGCGCGCGCCGCGAGTCGTTCTGCTTGAACGTCACTTGTCGGCCTTGGACGCCTTCGCCTCACCGGCGACCTCGGCCATGCCGGTGTACTGGGTCTGCTCGTCGGAGACCTCGGCCTCGCCGGCCTGCTGCTTGCGCATGTTCTCGGCGACCTCCTTCTCCCAATACTGGTTGGCGGCCGTGGTGTCGACCTCGAACTCGAAGCGCTCCTGCATCTCGGGCTCGACCTTGTCGCGGTCCACGTAGAACTGCTCGTACCAGCGGCGAAGCTGGTAGACGGGGCCGTCCTCCTCGCACAGCAGTGGGTTGGCGATGGACGACTTGCGCTGCCAGATGCGGACGTCCTGGAGGAAACCGTCGCCGAAGAACGTGGCGATCTTGGTGGCCATCTTGGTGGAGGTCTCGTCGTCGAACCCTTCGGGCTTCTTGACCATCAGCCCGTACATGAGCACGAACGAGTTCTGGTCGACCGGGTAGTGGCAGTTGATCAGAATGACCTCGGACTCGAAGTCGCCGTACTGCTGCTTGAGCGGGTTGATCATGAACGCGGGCCCGTAGTACGCGGCCACCGACTCGAGCAGGGTGTCGCCGTACTTGCCCCCGGAGGGGTCGTGGTCCGGACGGCCCTTGGTGTTGAGGTACTGGGTGGCGGTCTGGCCCTCGAACACGTTCTTGAAGTAGGTCGGGAACGCGTAGTGGATGTAGAAGAAGTGGGCCATGTCCACGACGTTGTCGACGATCTCCATGCAGTTGGAGCCCTCGATCTCCAGGCGGTTCCACACCCAGTCGGTCCACTCGCCCGTGTCGTACTCGTCGAGGTAGGGGATCGCGTCCTCATCGCGGGGCGGGTTGCCCTCGTGGTCGTGCCAGACGAAGACGAGGCCGTTCTGCGTCATGGTGGTCCAGGCCCGGGTCTTGGCGCGAAGCGGGACACGCTTGGCGTACGGGATGCCCTTGCATTTGCCGTCGCCGCCCCAGCGCCAGTCGTGGAACGGACAGGCGATGTTGCCGTCCTTGATCTCGCCGTCCGAGAGGTCCCCGCCCAGGTGGCGGCAGTAGCCGTCGAGGACGTTGATGCCGTCGTCATTGGCCCACACGACGAGCTTGGTGCCGAACGCGTGGATGGAGTGCGGCTTGCCGTCGGAGAACTCCTTGACGGTCCCGATGCAGTGCCAGCCGCGCGCGTAGCGATCTCGCACCTCGCCGGTGTCGATCTCGCGGATGGCGCCGGGGGCCTGGGTTGGTGTGGTCATGATGAAGCCTCCTGATGGCATGAGCCTGATGAGAACAGGTTATAGAATCGTGTGAGGGGCCACAACCAATCCCGTCGGTGCTGGCACACCGTGCCAGTCCCGGGGGCGGGAGGGTGGTGTCTGGTGCAAAACTGGAACGTGTTCTAGTCTAGATCACACGCCGCACACATGCCAGAGAGGGATCACATGAGCCAGTACGCCAATCACGAGGTCATCGACCGGATCAAGGCCCTGCTGCCCGGCTTCGCCGAGCGTGCCCAGGAGACGGAGGACCTGCGGAAGGTCCATCCGAAGAACATCGCCGAGCTCGATGAGGCCGGCTTCTTCAAGCTCTGCCAGCCCGCCCAGTGGGGTGGGTACGAGGCCGACATGGAGACCTTCTACACCGCGGCGATGACCATCGCGACGGCCTGCCCGTCGACCGGTTGGTGCGCGAGCATCCTCGGGATCCACAACTGGCACCTGGCGCTGTTCCCGCAGCAGGCCCAGGAGGAGGTCTGGGGCGAGGACCCGACCGTGCGCATCTCCTCGTCCTACGCCCCGATGGGCGCGGCCAAGAAGACCGCCGACGGACTGGTCCTCAACGGCAAGTGGTCCTGGTCCTCCGGCTGCGAGCACGCCGACTGGGTGTTCGTCGGTGGCCCGGTTCTCGACGAGAACGACAAGATGGTCGACTTCTGCACCTTCCTGGTCGAGAAGTCGCAGTACGAGATCCTCGACGTCTGGCACGTCGCCGGCCTCAAGGGCACCGGCTCCAACGACATCCTCGTCAAGGACGCGGTCATCCCGGAGCACCGCGTGCTCTCGTTCGGTCTGATGGCCGCCACCAAGAGCCCCGGTCTCGAGGTCAACACCAACCCGATCTACAAGATGCCGTGGGGCACCATCCACCCCACCACCATCTCCACGCCCATCGTGGGCATGGCGTTCGGCTGCTACGAGGTGCACCGCGAGCACCAGCGTGACCGCGTGCGCGCCGCGTTCGGTACCGCCGTCAAGGACGACCCGTTCGCCAAGGTCCGCCTCGCCGAGGCCGCCGGCGACATCGACGCCGCGTGGCTGCAGCTCATGCGCAACGTGCGCGAGGAGCAGGACATCATCACGGCCGGCGGCTACCCGGACATGACCCTGCGTACCCGCGCCCGCCGCGACCAGGTCCGCGCCACCCAGCGGTCGATCGACGCGATCGGCCTGCTGTTCCAGAACTCCGGCGCCCGCGCCCTGCAGGACACCTCGCCGATCCAGCGCTTCTGGCGTGATGCCAACGCCGGCCGCGTCCACGCCGCCAACGAGGCGACGAAGGCGTACATCATGTACGGGCAGAATGAGTTCGGCGAGAAGGTCACGGACTCGATGGTCTGATCCGTACGACGGATCGAAGGGACTGGCAGAAGATGGCAATCAGCAATTTCGGTTACGTCCGGGTGTTCGCCACGGACATGGACGCGTGGCGCGAGTACGGCACCAAGGTGCTGGGCTTCGTGGTGGGCTCCGGTGATGACCCGAACGCGCTCTACTTCCGTATGGACGACCATCCGCACCGCTGGATCATCGTCCCGGGCGAGGAGGACAAGCTCGGCCAGGTGGGCTGGGAGTGCGCGAACGAGGGCGAGTTCGAGGACGTCAAGTCCCGTCTCGACGCCGCGGGGGTCCCGTGGGAGGAGGCGCCGGAGGAGGTCAAGCGCGACCGCAAGGTCCGCGGCCTCATCACCTGCCAGGACCCGGCCGGGTTCACGCTGGAGATCTACCATACGATCGCGCTGCAGCACCGCCGCATCCCGACGCCGTACGGTCACGAGTTCGTGACCGGCGACCAGGGTGCGGGCCACATCGTCCTGTCCACCCCGGACGAGGTGGCGGCGCTGGAATTCTACCGCGACGTGCTCGGTTTCTCGCTGCGTGACTCGATGAGTCTGCCGCCGGAGATCGTGGGCCGCCCGGCCGACGGCGAGCCCGCGTGGCTGCGCTTCCTCGGGTGCAACCCACGTCACCACTCACTGGCGTTCACGCCGTTCCCCAACCCCACCGGGATCATCCACCTGATGGTCGAGGTGTCCTCGGCGGACGATGTGGGGCTGGCCCTGGACCGGGCGCAGCGCAAGCAGGTCCGGATGTCGGCGTCGCTCGGCCGGCACGTCAACGACAAGATGATGAGCTTCTACATGAAGACGCCCGGCGGCTTCGACTGCGAGTACGGCTGCGAGGGCATGCAGGTCACCGATGACGAGAAGTGGGTGGCCCGCGAGTCCACCGCCGTGAGCCTCTGGGGCCACGACTTCTCCGTCGGCCTCAAGTAGACGCCTAGGCTGGGCCCACATCCGTATCGCCCGACGGCGGCGCGGGTGTGGGCCCGGCCGTAGCCGCGCCCTCCGCTCGCCCCGAACAACGTCCATGGGAGGACCGACCCGATGAGCAGCACCGAAGACCGCCCCGAGGGCCAGAATTTCTCGAGTCGGGAGCTGCGCGACGCGCTCGGCCAGTTCTGCACCGGCATCACAGTGATCACCGCGGTGGACGAGGGCGCCCCGGTGGGCTTCGCCTGCCAGTCGTTCTCCGCGCTGTCGCTGGAGCCGCCGCTCGTCTTGTTCTGCCCCATGAAGACCTCCGGGTCGTGGAAGGGCATCGAGAAGGCCGGGAGGTTCGCGGTCAACATCCTCTCCGAGGAGCAGGAGGACGTCTCCTCGACCTTCGGCCGTCGTGGTGACGACAAGTTCGCCGAGATCGACTGGGAGCCGAGCCCACTCGGTTCGCCGGTGATCAAGGGCGTCATGGCGTGGTTGGACTGCGAGATCGACCAGGTCCTCGACGGCGGCGACCACTGGATCGTCCTCGGCCGCGTCCACGATCTCGGCCCCACCAAGCGCGACATCCGGCCGCTGCTGTTCTACCGCGGCGCCTACCTCAGCATCGAGGAGGACGTCGTGGACCCCACGCCCGAGCAGGAGGAGTTGGCCAACTTCATCACCTCGGCCGACTCCTACACCTGGCTGTGAGGTAAGCGGCCATGACAGGGAACACCGCCGGGAACGCGACCGGGCCGCTCGCCGCCGCACTGGCCGAGGCCGAGGGGATCATCAGGCAGGCGCCGCACGTGCGCACCGAGGCCGACGTGGCCGAGGGCCTCGACTACCTGCTCGGCACCCTTCGTGGGGTGATCGAGGGGGGTCAGCACCGGGGCCGCACGCACCCGCAGCTGTTCGAGGCGACGGGCCCCTACACCAAGATGGGCCTGGACAACCCGGACACGCTGTACTTCTACGCGAACCTCGCCGACGACGCCGAGTACGTCGTCGAGGGCCGGCGCGGTACCACGGCGGATCTGTCGTTCCAGGTCATGGCGGGAAACTACTCGGCGGACGAGCGCGCAGCGTCGCACGCGGCTTTCGACGACCGCGCCCTGGAGATCGGCACCGACGGCCGGTACTCCTTCCGGATGGGACCGGCGAGGTACGACGACGACGAGGGCGACCCCGGTTACGTGGTGCTCCACCCCGGCTCGTCGATGATCGCGGTCCGCGAGGTGTTCTCGGACTGGGCGGTGGAGGAGGCCGGGTCGGCCACGCTCCGTCGTGTCGATGCCGCGGGCACCGCACCCGAGCCCGCCACGGTCGCCGGCCAGGAGAAGTTCTACGCCAAGCTGGCGGAGGCTCTGATCGGGCGGCTCCGGACGTGGCTGGCGTTCCCGGGCTGGTTCTTCGGTGACCAGGAGCGCAACACGCTGTACACGCCCCGCAGCACGCCCGGCGGGCTCACCACGCAGTACTCGTCGGCGGGGATCTTCGAGCTCTCCCCGGATGAGGCCATGGTGATCTCGGTGCCCGTCGCCGGGGTGCCCTACCAGGGCTTCCAGCTGGGCAGCATGTGGTATGCCTCGCTCGACTACGTGCACCACCAGACCAGCCTCACCGCCGACCAGGCGCACGTGGACTCCGACGGTATGGTCCACCTGGTGCTCTCCGAGCAGGACCCGGGTCTGGCCAACTGGCTCGAGCTGCTCGGCCACCGCGAGGGGATCATGCAATTCCGGTGGCAGCGGGTCGATGGCCCCATCACCCCGGAACAGGGCCCGACGCTGAAGGTCGTGCCCTTCGATTCGCTGGCCGACGAGGTGCCCGGGTACGCCGACCAGCGGGTGAGCCCTGAGCAGTGGCGCGAGCGGATCGCCGCGCGGCAGCAGGCGTTCGCACGCCGCGGACTTTCGTAGGAGGGGCCTGTCATGAGTGACGACGCCGACCGGGTCCATGTGGGGACCGTCGAGGACCTGCACGCCAGCGCCTCGCGCGCCGTCGGACTGGAGGATTTCGGGGACGGTGCCGACGCCCATCGCGAGGCCCTGGGTGTCCTGCTCGAGTCCCTGCACACCGACGCCGGCCTGACCCCCGCGGGCAGCAAGTACTGGCGCTCGGTCCTCAAGAGCGCGCTGACCGCCAGGCTCATGGCGAACGCCGGGTTCGCGGCCGCGCCGGAGCAGACGGGCGTGGAGATCGAGCGGCCCGTCGTCGTCACCGGGTTGCCCCGCACCGGCACCACGGCGCTGCACCGGCTCCTCGGTGCCGACCCAACCAACCAGGGGCTCGAACTGTGGCTCACGGAGGTGCCGCAGCCGCGGCCGCCGCGCGAGAGCTGGGAGGACGACCCCGCCTACGTCGGGCTGCGCGACCTGTACGCCGGGTTCATGTCCGAGAATCCCGACTACGGCGGTGTGCACTACATCTCCGCCGACGACCTCGAGGAGTGCTGGCAGCTGCTCCGTCAGTCGGTGACGTCGGCGTCGTACGAGTGCCTCGCCCGGCTCGACGGCTACTCGAGCTGGCTCCAGGGTGCCGACTGGGCGCCCGCGTACCGGCGGCACAAGCGCAACCTGCAGCTCATCGGGGCCAATGACCCCGGACGTCGCTGGGTGCTCAAGAACCCCAGTCACCTGTTCACGCTCGACGCGCTGCTCGAGGTGTATCCGGACGCCGTGGTGGTGCAGACGCATCGGGATCCGCGGAAGTCGATGGCCTCGATGTGCTCGCTCGCGCACCGCACCGCCGCAGACTGGTCGACGCGTTTCACGCCCGAGTACATCGGTGAGTCCCAGCTGGAGATGTGGGCGCGTGGCGTCGAGACCTTCGATGCCGTTCGGACCCGGCACGAGGCGGACCCGGCGTCGAGGGCGACGTTCGTCGACGTGGAGCACCGTGAGTTGGTGCGCGACCCCGCCGGCGTGGTCGAGCGCGTCTACGCGGCCGCCGGGGAGACGCTCGACGACGATGTGCGTGCGGCCGTCGAGGCGGAGAACTCCAGGAGCCTGTCCGGTGACCGCGCGCCCGCTCACAGGTACACGCTCGCCGACTACGGGCTGAGCGAAGCGCAGATCGCCGAGCGCTTCGCCGGCTACCGCGGCCTCGACACCTGATCCCTCCCGCCCGCGCCGCCCCTCACGCCCGCCCCGCCGCCCCGCCGCCCCGCCGCCCCGCCGCGCCGCTGCCCCGACGCTCCGTGCGCCTCGTCTCGGCCCCCAGCAGGCGGTTGCAAGACACGCCCCTCGAGTTGCACGACACGTGGAGCGAGAAATCGCCGTAGAAGCGCACCGGATGTCGTGCTTCTGGCTATTGATGTCTTGCAACCGCGGTGGGCGGTGAATCAGCCTCGGGGCGGTACCGGACCCGGCAGGCCGATCACCGGCAGTGTCGGCAGGCAGCGCGGGGTGACCGCGCTGTCCGGGTCGATCGCGTTCAGGGTGAGGTCGATCGTGCGCGGGTCCACGGCGAACGACGCGTGGTCGGCCATGTCCTGCGGGCAGCCGTCCTGGACGACGATCTGGGTCGCGCCCGGGGCGTGCACGAACGCCGCCGACGGGGGAGAGGCCTGGTCGTGGATGCCGGCGAGGATCGTGTAGTCCGTCTCGCGGTGGAACGGGGTGTCGCCCACGGCCCAGAGGTCGTCTATGAAGGCCGCGTCGGGCAGGCCGTCCCCGAACGGGCTGGCCCGGAATGTGTTCTCCACGGACGCCCCGGCCTCCGGGCCGGCGCCGGGGATGAGGTCGGCATTGCCGTAGAGATTGCCCGCGAGCAGCACCGCCCGCCCGACCTTGCCCGGCCGGTCGACCTTCGCCAGGTGCGCTGCCACCGGCACGCCGGCGGACAGCCCGATCAGATCGACCTTCTCCGCACCGGTACCCGCGAGTACGCGGTCGATGTAGTCGGCCATCTCGTCCTGCGCCTGACGGAAAGGGGCTCGGGTGCCGATGCCGGGATGATCGGGCAGTGCGCCCCAGGTGGGGGCGAACACGCAGTAGCCCTCCTCGACCAGCGTCGGCACCATGCCGCTCCACTGGTTGAGCCCGTTGCCGCCCATGCCGTGCAACAGGATCACGGGATTCGGGTGCTCGGCGGACGGGCGGCAGGACCAGTCGTCGGTGCCGGGCCACGGCTGGCCGGGATTCAGGAGGTTGAACATCCCGCCGGACGCGTTGGTGTGGTCGATCGACGCTGCGGTGGCGGCGCCCGAACCCATGACGAGCGCGGCGGCGGCAGCCAGTAGGGCGCGGCTGACGGATGGACGGCTGACGGGCATGCGGCGCTCCAGGACTCAGGTGCGGGTGAGCGCAGACGCTAGCAGCCGCGACACGCCCGTGGTGGCCGCTTCACGCACCCCCGTGTCGGCCCCGGCGCGCCTGAGGCTAGAGGTACTTGGCCACGGCACTGACGATCCGGTCGGCCACTTCCGGCTTACACACGAGCAGGTCCGGGAACTCGATCTCGTCGACGTTGTACTGCAGGTCCGTCCCGTCGAGGTGGCTGGCGTGCAGGCCGCGCTGCGTCACCACACCGTAGGTCGCGGCGGAGTCCCACTGATGGTGGCCGCTGGTGTGGATGAAGGCATCGCACTCGTCCTCGACCACCGTCGCGGTCTTGCCGCCGCCGGAACCGAGGTGGGTGAGTGTGGCGTCGAGCTCGGCGGCCAGTTCCTCGGCGAACGCCGGCGGCTCGGCCTCGGACACGGCGATGCGGAGCCGATCGTCCGCGCGGGGAGGGACCAACGGCCCGGGCCGGGGGCCACGGATGATCGACATCGGCTGATAGGTGGTGGCGCCCCGCCCGGTGAGGACCCGGCCGTACGCCGGCATCGCGATCGCACACGCGGTGATGCCGCCGACGCCCTCAGGGTCCTTCTCCCACAGCGCCACCTGCACGGCCCAGTCGGGGCGGCCCTGAGCGACGTATGAACGCACCCCGTCGAGGGGGTCGAGGAACCAGACCCGATCGGCCTCGAGCCGGGTCCGCGACTCCGGATCCCATTCCCCGAACACCACGTCATCGGGCCTGGCGACGGCCAGCCGGTCGACCATGACGGCCTGCGCCTCGCCCTCGGCGAACGCGCCCAGATCCTCCGGCGCGACCCTGGAGACCCGGAGGTCGGTGAGCAGGCGCCCGGCCTGAGCTGCCAGGTCCTCGGCGAGTCGTTGGTCGTTGGTCCGTCCGTGCTCGGGGAAAGGGCTCATGGGGCCGATTCTAGAGGTCCGGGCTAGAGCCCCGCGGCGACCTCCAATGCCGAGAGGAGCTCGTGGGGCTGACCGAGCAACTGCGCGGTGCCGTGCGCTCGCTTGAAGAACAGGTGGGTGTCGTACTCCCACGTGATCCCCACGCCGCCGTGGAGCTGGATCGACTCACCTGTGATCCACTGCAGCGCCTCCGAGCAGTAGACCTTGGCGGCGGCCGCCTCGATCTCCGCGGCGTAGGCGGCGGCATCGGCCTCGGGGCCGTCCCCGAGCTCCTGCGCCTGCGCGACCAGCGCGGCGGCGGAGTAGGACAGCGAGCGGGCGGTCTCGACACGGACGTACATCTCCGCCATGCGGTGCTTGAGCGCCTGGAACGAGCCGATCACGCGGCCGAACTGCTTGCGCTCCTGCGTGTACTGCACGGTCGCGTCCAGCACGGCACGGGCGGCGCCGACCTGCTCGGCCGAGATCGCGGCCCACGCCGCGGCCCGCAGGCGCGACAGGAAGCTGTCGCGGGTGGCGACCGGGGCCGCCGAGGCGGAGTCGAACTCCACGCGCGACAGAGTGCGGGTGGGATCCATGACCGGCACGCGCGTGATGGTCACGCCGTCGGCGGAGGCGGGCAGCTCGAACAGACCCACGGTGTCGCCGGTGACGGCCACGACCAGCAGCGTCGACGCGGTGTCCGCGCCGAGCACATGGTGGGCGGTGCCGGTCAGTGACACGGAGTCTGCGCCGGCGGGGGAGTCGGCGCGCACACCGGGGCTGGCCCAGCCGCCCGCGCCGGCCCAGCACAGCGCGACCTGCTCACCGGCGGCGATGCCGGGCAGGAGGCGGGCGGAGGCCTCGGCGTCGCCGGCGGCGAGCACGGCCTGCGCGGACAGCACGGCCGAGCCGAGCATGGGCGACGGGGTGAGCCGACGGCCGAGCTCCTCGCACACCAGGTGCGTCTCGACCCAGGTGGCGCCGGCGCCGTCGAACTCCTCGGGGATCGACAGCGCGGCGGCGCCGATCTGCTCGACCAGCGTCGACCACAGTGCCGGGTCGTAGCCGTCGTCGGAGTTCATCGCCGCACGGACGGCCTCCGAGTCGGACTTCTTCTCCAGCAGCGAGGCCACCGACCGGCGCAGGGCGGCCTGTTCGTCGGTGTCGACGCCGGGGGAGGCGGCCGGGACTGAGTCCGCGGAGGAGGTGGCAGACGCGGTCATCGCGCGGCCTCCAGCGAGTCGAGCACGCGGCCGCGGTGGTAGCTCTGCGTGCCCCAGGCGGTCTGCAGGGCGCGGGTCTTGGTCAGCCACAGCCCCAGGTCGTGCTCGAGGGTGTAGCCGATCGCCCCGTGGACCTGCAGGGCGGTGCGGGCCGACAGGTAGGCGGCGTCGGCCACGGCCACGCGGGCGGCGGAGACGTCGCGGACGGCGGCCTCCGGATCACCCGGGTTCTCGGCGATCGCCAGGGCGCCCGCCCACAGTAGCGGCCGTGCCATCTCCAGCGCGATGGCCACGTCGGCGAGCTGGTGCTTGAGCCCCTGGTACTCGCCGATGAGCTTGCCGTACTGCTTGCGCTGCTTTGCGTAGTCGACACTCATGGTGAGCATCGCCTGGCCCAGTCCCATGAGCTGGGCGGCGGTGCCGATCGCGCCGTGGTTGATCAGGTCGACCGTGCTGTGGGCGGCCACCCGGCCGCCGCGGGTCGGGGTGGTGACGGTGCGGGCCCGGTCGACCGACCGGCGGGACTCGTCGGCGGTGCCGGTGAAGACCTCGTCGTCGTCGACAACCCACAGGTACTGCGCGGCGTGGGCGTCGGGTGCGAACGGGGAGACCCCCGGCGCGGCCACCGAGGCGAGCGTGCCAGCGGCGAGCTCGCCGGCGACGTCGCCGAACTCGGAGTCGCCGCCGAGCGCGGCGGCGATGCGCGGCGCGACCATGACCGACTCCACGACCGGGCCGGGCACTGCGTGGCGACCCAGGACCTCGAGCGCGGTGACGGCCTCTACGGCCGTGGCGCCTGCCCCGCCGGCCTCCTCGGGCACGAGAAGCGCGGCGGCACCGGTCTCGGCGATGCGGCCCCACACGGCGGTGCCGGGCGCGGTGTCACCGTCGGCCCAGGCGCGGATGACCGACGGCATGTCGGACTTGGCCAGCAGGGAGTCGATGCTCGCGGCGAAGTCGGTGATGTCGGGATCGAGTGCGAAATCCATGGTGTCCCCCGTTATCCGCGCGGAAGGCCGAGAAGGCGCTCGGCGATGATGTTCTTCTGGACCTCGTTGGTGCCCGCGTAGATGGGCCCGGAGAGGGCGAACAGGTAGCCGTCCATCCACTGCTCACCGGCGAGCTCGCCCGCGGTGTCGAGAATGTCCAGCGCCGTCTCGTGGGTCGCGATGTCCCACTTCGACCAGAAGACCTTGTTGATGGAGGACTCGAAGCCCAGGTTGGCCCCGCCGGTGAGCTTGGTGACCGTGTTCCAGGTGCTCAGCTCGTAGGCGCGGGAGCCGATCCAGGCGTCGACCACGCGGTCCGCCAGCGCGCCACGGTTGCGCTCGTCCAGCTCGGACTCGGCGCCGGACCACAGCTCCAGCAGCCGGTCCGTGGTGGCCAGGAACCGACCGGGCGAGCGCAGCGACAGGCCGCGCTCGTTGTTGGCGGTGGACATGGCCACCTTCCAGCCCTGGTTGACCTCGCCGATCACGCCGGACTCGCCCGGGTTCGCGGGATCATCGGGAACGAACACGTCCTCGAGGAACAACTCGGCGAAGCCGGGCAATCCGTCCAGCTGGTCGATCGGACGCACGGTGACGCCCTCGGCCCGCAGATCGAACATGAAGTAGGTCAGGCCCTTGTGGCGCGGCTCGTCCGGGTCGGTACGGAACAGGCCGAAGCCCTTGTCGGCGAACGAGGCGCGGGTCGACCACACCTTCTGACCGTTCAGGACCCAGCCGCCGTCGACGCGCTTGGCGGTCGAGCGCAGCGAGGCCAGGTCGGACCCGGCCTCCGGCTCGGACCAGGCCTGCGCCCAGATGTCGTCGGCGCGGGCCATGCGCGGCATGATCCGCTCGAGCTGCTCGGGGGAGGCGTGGTCGAACAGCGTCGGGGCCAGCAGGAAGATGCCGTTCTGGCTCACCCGCAGGGGCGCGCCGGCGCGGAAGTACTCCTCCTCGAACACCACCCAGTTGACCAGGCCGCAGTCGCGCCCGCCGTACTCGGCGGGCCAGGACACGACCGACATGCGGGCGTCGGCCATCTTCGCCTCCCACGCGCGGTGGGCCTCGAACCCCTCGGCGGTGTCCATGTGGGGAAGCGGCTCGGCCGGCACGTTCTCGGCCAGCCACTGCCGCACCTCGAGGCGGAATTCCTCGGTCGCGGCGTCCAGATCCAGGTCCACGCCTCAGCTCTCCTTGTTCGTGTCGGTGTTGCCCTTGTTGGCGCTGTCGCGCATCGAGCGGGCGTCCATGCCGCCGAGGGAGGCGGAGAACGAGTCGGTGTCGTCCGGCTCGGCGTTGGCGGAGTGGGAGAACATGTGCCAGCCGAACGCGGTGTCCAGCGAGGTCTGCAGCCCCATCTGGTCCTCATTGGAGTTGATGACCTTCTTGGCCAGCGTCAGCCCGAACGGCGGCATGCCCTTGATCTCGCCGGCGATCTCGTCGACCTTCGCCTGCAGCTCGTCGCGCGGCACGACGTGGTTGAGCATCCCCCAGTCCAGCGCCTCGGCGGCACCGAACCTACGACCGGTGTAGAGGATCTCCTTGGCGCGCCGCGGCCCCAGCACGAAGGCGTGCGCGAAGTACTCGACGCCCGGGATGCCCATCTTCACCACCGGGTCGGAGAAGAACGCGTCGTCGGAGGCCACGATGAAGTCGCAGACCCACGCCAGCATGAGTCCGCCGGCGATGCACGCGCCGTGCACCTGGGCGATCATCGGCTTGGGGATCTCGCGCCAGCGGCGGCACATCTGCACGTAGACCTCGGTCTCGCGCGCGAGCCGCCGGTCGCCGCCGCCGCGGGTGGTGTGGTCCCACCAGATCGAGGCGCGGTTGGTGTACTGCACGTGGTGGTCGCGCTCGGTCGTGCCGATGTCGTGGCCGGCCGAGAAGTGCTTGCCGTTGGCGCGCAGGACGATCACGCGTACGTCCGGGTCCTCGACGGCCTTGATGAACGCGTTGTCCAGCGAGTACGTCATGACCGAGTTCTGCGCGTTGCGGAAGTCCGGCCGGTTGAGGGTGACGTACGCGGTGCCGTCGGTGACCTCGTACGCCACGGGCTGCGTGTCCGGACCGAGGTCGTCTACCTCGAGGACCGGGGGGATGGGTGCGTCGGTCATGAGCTGGGACTCTCCTTACCTAGCAAGTGCTTGGTTGGTACTGTACCGGACTTCGCGCGCGGGCCCGATTCAGACGCCTCGTCTCAGACGCCGTAGCCGCCGTCGACGTCGAGCTTCTGGCCCGAGATGAACCCGGCCCGGTCGGAGGCGAGGAACGTCACGGCCTCCGCGATGTCGCCGGCCGAGCCGAACCGCCGCAGCGGGATGTTGCCGCGCGTGATCTCCAGCGCCCGCTCGTCGAGGTCGCCCGAGGCGATCAGCCGCGACGCCATGCCGTCGGTGAGCATCCCCGGCCCCACGCAGTTCAGGCGCACCCCGTACCGCCCCTCCTCGGCCGCGAGGCCGCGCACGAGCTGCTCGACCGCGCCCTTGGGGCCGGCCGACAGGCCGTCGCGTACGGGGTAGCGGGTGGTGGCGGCGGTGGTGACGACGACGACGTTGCCCGCCACCGCACGCAGATGCGCCAGCGCCGGGTGCACCAGCGCGAAGAACCCGGCGGCGTCCTCGTCCAGCTGGCGCCGGAAATCGGCCGGCGATACGCGCGACAGGTGGACCATGGGCACGTGCGGGCCGGCGCAGTGGGCGAGGACGCGGATGCCGCCGAAGCGGGTTCCGATCCGGTCGACCGTGGCCGCGAGGGCGGCGTCTGCGTCGTCGTCGTTGTCGTCGTCGGAGTCGTCATGGACCGCGAGTCGTTCGCACTGCACGGTGCGCCCGTCCCCGCCCAACTCCCGCGCCAGGTCGACCGGCTCGGTCGAGCGGTACCCCAGCACCATCGGCGCGCCCGGGAACTCGACGGCCAGGCGGCGCGCGACGGCCGCCCCGATCCCGCCCGAGGCGCCGGTCACCACCACGGCGCCAACGGTGGGGGCGTCCGCATCTGCTGCGCTGCTCATCGCAGGTCCGTCTTGAGGATCTTGCCGGAGGGGTTGCGCGGGAACGCGTCGAGGAACTCCACCGTCCGCGGCCGCTTGAAGTTCGCCAGGTGCTCGGCGGCGAAGTCCATCACGTCCTGCTCGGTGAGCTCCGAGCCCTCGCGGCGCACGACGAACGCCTTGCCGACCTCGCCCATCCGCTCGTCCGGAACGCCGATCACCGCGGACTCCACCACGCCGTCCAGGCGCGCGAGCGTCTGCTCGATCTCAGCGGGGTACACGTTGAAGCCGCCCGTGATGTACATGTCCTTGAGCCGGTCGGTGATGCGCAGGTTGCCGTTCTCGTCGATCTCGCCCACGTCACCGGTGTGGAGCCAGCCGTCGGCGTCGAGCGTAGTGGCGGTGTTCTCGGGGTCGTCGAGGTAGCCCTGCATGACCATGGGGCCGCGGGTGAGGATCTCGCCCTTCTCGCCGATCCGGATCTCCATGCCGGGGTACGCGCGGCCGCAGGTGGTGGCCACGGTGACGGCGTCGTCGGTGGGGCGGCAGGTGGTGATGAAGCCCATCGTCTCGGTCTGCCCGTAGGCGGTGATGACGGTCTCCAGGCCCAGATCGGACTGCATGCGCTCGACCAGAACTACCGGCACCACGGCGGCGCCGGTCACGGCCAGCCGCAGCGACGACAGGTCGTACTGGCCGCGCATCGGCTCGTCGAGGAGGGTCTGGAAGATCGTCGGCGCGCCGGGTAGGACGGTGGCGCGCTCGTCCTGGATCAGCCGCAGCGTCTCGGCGGTGGAGTACACGGCCAGCGGGATGATCGGCGCGCCGAACAGCACGCACACCAGGAAGCCGGCCTTGTAGCCGAAGCTGTGGAAGAACGGGTTGACGATGAGGTAGCGGTCGGTCTCGGTGAGCTCGCCGTTGCTGCCCCACGCGTGGGCGCCGGCGACGGTCTGGCGGTGTAGCGCCACGACGCCTTTGCTCTTACCGGTGGTGCCCGAGGTGAAGAGGATGTCGGCCACGTCGTCGCCGGTCACCGCGTCGGCGCTGGCGTCGGCGCGGCTGAGGAGTCCGTCGGTGGCGCGGGCTCGGAGGTCGGAGTAGTCGACGACGTCCACGCCCGCACCGTCGGCGGTCACCGTGTCGCCACCGTCGAGGGGGATCCGCACCACGGTCTTGAGTTGCGTGGACTCCGCCAGCGAGCCGCCGGCCGCGGCCGTGAGGTCCGCGATCCGCTCGGCGCCGAGGAACGCCCCGGCCACCACGGCGGCGACCGCGCCCGTGCGCTGGATCAGCTCGAGCGTCTCGCTGCCGGTGTAGCGGGTGTTGGCCGGCACGACGGTGGCGCCGACGTACTGCGCGCCGAGTGCGGCCACCACCCAGTGGTGCGTGTTGGGCGCCCAGATGACGATCCGGTCGCCGGCCTCGACCCCGCGGTCGAGCAGGCCGGCGGCGAAGTGGCGGACCTCGTCGAGGAGCTCGGCCCAGGTCCAGCGGGTGTCCTGGCCGGGTTGGACGTCGATGATCGCCTCGCGGTCCGCCCACAGGGTCGCTGCTCTTCGCAGCGCGGCGGGGATGGTGTCCACGGGCTGGCGGTCGGCTGGTGCGCGGTCGGTCATCGCGGGCTCCTCAGGGCTGCGGGTGTGGCGGAGGCAACCCTACCAAGCAAGTGCTTGGTGGCGCGGTCCGCCGTGGCTGGCTGCGTCTGCGCCATCCCGCCGCCTCGCCGCCTCGCCGCCTCGCCGCCTCGCCATCCCGCCGACCCGCCGTCCCGCCGCCGCGGCGCCGCCTCGCCATCCCGCCGTCCCGCCGGCCCGCCGGCCACCCCGCCCGGTTGCAAGACATGTGCTCGCGCTTGCAAGGCAATCGGGGCGAGATCTGGCCCCGGAATCGCACCGGAGGTCTTGCGAGTGGGGAGGCGTGTCTTGCAACCGGGGGGTGGGAGCGTTCGCGGTCCGGGGGAGGGCATGCGGCGGACGGGGAGGGGGCCGCGACTGCCGGGTTGGGCGGCCCGGTGCACTACCAAGCAAGTGCTTGGTAGTGTGTCGGCATGACCGAGAACACCAGGCCTGCGTCGGAGATGTCCGACGACGAGTTCGCCGGCCAGTTCCGCGCCTGGCTGGACGCCAACCTCGTCGGCGAGTTCGCCGAGATCAAGGGGGTCGGCGGGCCGGGCAGCGAGCACGAGTTCTTCCCCCAGCGACTGGCCTGGGAGCGACACATGGCCGCCGCGGGCTGGACCTGTGTCGGCTGGCCGGTCGAGTACGGCGGCCGCGGCGCGAGCCTGAGTCAGCAGGTGCGCTTCCACGAGGAGTACGCCAAGGCCGACGCCCCGGCGCGCGTGTCCCACCTGGGCGAGACGCTGCTCGGGCCGACACTCATCGCGCACGGTACGCAGGAGCAGAAGGACCGTTTCCTGCCGAAGATCGTCGACATCACCGAGCTGTGGGCCCAGGGTTACTCCGAGCCGGGCGCCGGCTCCGACCTGGCCAACGTCGCCACCACCGCCCGGTTGGGCGAGGACGGCAAATGGCACATCGACGGCCAGAAGGTGTGGACCTCACTCGCGCACCTGAGCCAGTGGGCGTTCGTCGTAGCCCGAACCGAGGAGGGCACGAGCCGCCACAAGGGACTGAGTTTCCTGCTGGTGCCGCTCGACCAGCCGGGCGTCGAGATCCGTCCCATCCAGCAGCTCACCGGCACCTCCGAGTTCAACGAGGTGTTCTTCGACGACGCGGTCACCGACGCGTCGATGATCGTGGGGGAGCGCGGCGAGGGCTGGAAGGTCGCCATGACCCTGCTCGAGTTCGAGCGCGGGGTGTCCACGCTCGGCCAGCAGGTCGGGTTCGCCCGCGAGCTCGACGAGATCACCCGGATGGCGCACGCGAACGGCAGCGCGCAGGATCCGGCGGTGCGCGAGCGCATCACCCGCGCCTGGATCGGTCTGAAGGTCATCCGCGCCCACGCCCTGCGCACGCTGGCCGACCGCGACCCCACCGGCGGCACCGCCTCGGCGGCCAAGCTGCTGTGGGCCAACTGGCACCGCGACCTCGGCGAGCTCGCGATGCTGGTCCAGGGTGCGGAGTCGCTCACCGGACCCACCGAGACGTCCGAGGGCGTACCCAACGATCTGCGGGACCCCGAGAACGTGGAGCTGGCGCTGTGGCAGCGGCTGTTCCTGTTCACCCGCTCCGACACCATCTACGGCGGATCCAACGAGATCCAGCTCAACATCATCTCCGAGCGCGTGCTCGGACTACCCCGAGAGGCCAGGCCGTCATGACCGAGCAGAAGTCCCCCCTCGCCGTCGTTCCCGAGGAGACCCCGGGCCACGGCCTGCTCAAGGGTAAGAAGGTCGTGGTGACCGCCGCGGCCGGTACCGGCATCGGCTTCTCGTCCGCCCGTCGCGCCGCGCTCGAGGGCGCCGACGTGCTGGTCTCCGACTTCCATGAGCGGCGCATGAACGAGGCCCGCGACGCGCTGGCCGCCGAGTTCCCGGACCAGCAGTTCGAGGCGATCACCTGCAACGTGCAGTCCACCTCCGACGTGGACGCGCTCATCACCGGCGCCGTGGAGAAGCTCGGCCGGATCGACGTGCTGATCAACAATGCCGGGTTCGGCGGCGAGGCCGAGCTCGTCGACATGACCGACGAGGACTGGGACCGCGTCCTGGACATCACGCTGAACGGCACGTTCCGCGCGACCCGCGCCGCGCTGCGCTACTTCCGCGACGTGCCGCACAACGGCGTGATCGTCAACAACGCCTCCGTGCTCGGCTGGCGCGCGCAGCGGGCGCAGGCCCACTACGCCGCCGCCAAGGCCGGCGTCATGGCGCTGACCCGGTGCTCGGCCATCGAGGGGGCGGACTACGGCGTGCGGATCAACGCCGTGGCGCCGTCGATCGCCCGGCACAAGTTCCTCGAGAAGTCCGCCTCCTCGGATCTGCTCGACGAGCTGGCCTCGAAGGAGGCCTTCGGCCGCGCCGCCGACGTGTGGGAGGTCGCCGCGACCATCGCGATGCTCGCCAGCGACTACACCACCTACCTCACCGGCGAGGTCGTCTCGATCTCCTCGCAGCGCGCCTGATCTCCGCGGAGCTCCGCGTCGCGGCAGGGGCGATCAGGCCGCGGCGCGGACCTTCTCCGCCTGCTTGACGAACGTGTCCATCGCTGTGGCCTGGGCCTCCGGCGAGACCTCGCCGGCGGGGATGGTCGCGGTGACGGAGACGCCGATCCCGCGGACCGTGCCGGTGACGATGAGGTTCCCGCTGGTGACGTTCTGGCCCATCATGTCCATCGAGCTGTCCTGCTGGACCGCGACGAAGTTCTCGACCCCGGCGGGGGCCTCGACGTCCAGCACCGTGTTGGCGGTCTCGGTGACCAGGTCCTGGCCGCCTTCGCCGAGCGGGAAGCTGACGGTCATGACCGGGCAGTCCTCGATCGCCGCGGCGCGATCCGGCAGGCCGTCGATCACCGTGGTGACGGCCACCGCGTAGGCGATGTCGTCCTTCTGTCCGGCCTGGATGGCCATCGTCCCCGGCTCGGACTGCGCCATCAGGGTGTCCTGGCTGAACTCCGCGCAGTGCGGCGGCTCGACCTTCAGCCCCTCGGTGAGGCCGCCGATCATGTCCATCCCGCCGGCGATCTCCTCCGGGGACACCGGCTGCAGGCCCAGGTCGGGAGCGTCCGCCGCGGTGAGGATCAGCTGGTCGAGCGCCGTGGCGGGGGCGGCCTCGGAATCCGCTTCCGCTTCCGTCGGCTCGGCCGACCCGGTGGCCGAGGTCTGCTGGGTGGCGGAGGTGTCGGTGGCCGCGGCGTCGTCGTCGACCTCCCCGATCGTGCAGGCGGACAGGCCCAGGGCCAGGCCGAGCGCTGCGGACGCGGCGAGGAGGCGGCGGCCACGCCGGCGGGGCAGGGTGGTGGCGGAGGAAGTCATGGAGCAGAGTCTAAGCAGGGCGGCCGCCCGGCGGGCGGTGGCGGTGGCGCGTCGAGCGCGGTCGACTGCCCAAACAAGTGCTTGGTTGGTATTGTGTCCGGTATGACCGCCACGAACAGACGCGACGAGCTCCTGTCGATCGCGGCCGGCCTCTTCGCGGAACGCGGCCTGCGCGCGACGACCGTGCGCGACATCGCCGACGCCGCCGGCATCCTCTCGGGCAGCCTCTACCACCATTTCAAGTCCAAGGAAGCCATCGTCGACGAGATCCTCCGTGGCTTCCTCGACGCGCTGTTCGGCGACTACCGGCGCATCGTGGAGTCCGGGATGGGCGCGCGCGAGACGCTGGAGGCCCTGGTGGAGGCGTCGTTCGAGGCCATCCACGACCACCGCGACGAGGTGGCGATCTACCAGGACGAGGTCAAGCACCTGCGCGGCAACGTGCGGTTCGACTACCTGGGCGAGCGCAACACCGAGTTCCGCGAGATGTGGACCGGGGTGCTGCGCCGCGGCATGGAATCCGGCGACTTCCGCGACGACCTCGACGTGCGCCTGACCTACCGCTTCCTGCGCGACACCGTCTGGGTCGCGGTGCGGTGGTACCGCCCCGAGGGGGACGACGACCACGGCGCGATCGCCAACCAGTACCTGAACATCGTGCTCGACGGACTCGCCGTCAACTGAAGAGCCCCAGCACCACTGAGGAGAGACCAGCCATGACAGAAGTGACCGGCCGCGAGGCCTACGTGATCGACGCCGTCCGGACGCCGGTGGGCAAGCGCGGCGGCAGCCTGGCCGCGCAGCACCCCGCCGACCTCGGTGCCCACGTCATCAAGGCCGTCGTCGAGCGAACCGGCATCGACCCGGAGGTCGTCGACGACGTGATCTTCGGCTGTGTCGACACCATCGGCCCGCAGGCCGGCAACATCGCCCGCTCGTCCTGGCTCGCCGCGGGCATGCCGCTCGGTGTCCCCGGCACCACCGTCGACCGCCAGTGTGGCTCCAGCCAGCAGGCCATCCACTTCGGCGCCCAGGCCATCATGTCCGGCACCCAGGACGTGATCCTGTTCGGTGGCGTCCAGAACATGAGCGCCCTGCCCATCTCCTCGGCCATGCTCGCCGGCCGCGAGTACGGCTTCGACGACCCGTTCTCCGGCTCCACCGGCTGGACCGAGCGCTTCGGCACGCAGGAGATCTCGCAGTTCAACGGCGCCCAGATGATGGCCGACAAGTGGGACATCTCCCGCCGCGAGATGGAGGAGTGGGCGCTGCAGTCCCACAATCGCGCGCGTGCCGCGATCGCCGAGGGCCGCTTCGGAGCCGAGTACGTTCCGATGGCCGGCCTCGAGGCCGACGAGACCACCCGAGAGACGACACTCGAGAAGATGGCCTCGCTGCCCGTGCTCGCCGAGGGGGGTTCGCTCACCGCGGCCGTCGCGTCGCAGATCTGTGACGGCGCCTCCGCCGGCCTGCTGGCCTCCGCCGAGGCCGTCGAGAAGTACGGTCTCACCCCGCGCGCCCGCATCCACCACATGACCGTCCGCGGCGACGACCCGGTGATGATGCTGTCCGCGCCCATCCCGGCCACCAAGCACGCGCTGGCCAAGACCGGCCTGACGATCGACGACATCGACGTGGTGGAGATCAACGAGGCGTTCGCGCCCGTCGTGCTCGCCTGGATCAAGGAGACCGGCGCCGACCCGGCCCGCGTCAACCCCAACGGCGGCGGCATCGCCCTGGGCCACCCCCTCGGCGCCACGGGTGCCAAGCTGTTCACCACCCTGCTCAACGAGCTCGAGCGCACCGGCGGCCGCTACGGCCTGCAGACCATGTGTGAGGGCGGCGGTACCGCCAACGTGACGATCATCGAGCGCCTCGACCGCTGATCTACACGGCCTTCTGAGCCCAGCCCTGAGCCCCGCACCGGATCATCGGTGCGGGGCTCTCGCGTCTCGCGCCTTCGAGGCCCACCCATCAGGAGCCGGGGAAGCTCATGTCTCCGACACTGTCACTGATGTTGCCGGCCAGCGGGATGATGCTGCCGACGTCGATGCTGCTGCCGTTGCTCGAGCCCTCGGGGAGCTCAACACTGCCGGTCAGGCTGCTGGTGTCGAGTGCTCCGGTGTTCGCGCCGTCGATGCTGCCCTGACCCGACCCTGCAGCGGCTTCGCTGCCCGAGCTGCCCGCCCCGGCGTCCACGCCGAGGCTTCCGCTGACGTCGGCGATGCTGCCGTGGAATCCGATGTCGACGGTGCTGCCCTGGTCTGACCCCGAGGCGCTGCCCAGCTCGATCATCCCGTCCGTCGAGCCGACGCCGAGCTCGGCGCTCCCGAGGCCGATGCTGCTGCCCTCGGCGGAACCGGAGCCGCCGACGCTTCCGGTGACGCTGCCCTCGAACGCCCCCAGTGGGTTGCCGACCTGGGTGAGGAAGAGGTTGATCTCCATCGGTGCCTCGTCCCTGCCGCCTACGCAGACCACGGGGGCGGCATAGAAGTCGTCCCGTACGCTATCTGCCTCCAGCGTGCCCGCGACGCCCGGGAGCGTGACCGGGGAGAGAGTATTGGCCAGGAGCAGGATGGTCACCTGGTCATTCAGGTCGCCGAGGGCGGCGATGATGTTCATGATGTCTCCGTCGAGTAGCGGAATGACCTCTCGGGCGACATCGGGGATGGCGTACAACGGGACGAGCGCGCCAGCACAGGACTGGCCGAGCACCGGGGGCCAGCCGAGCTTGCCCGGAATCGGGTTGTCGATTCGGACGGATACCCGGTTGTCCTCGACCGCCGGAAGGGATACGTCCGCGGCTAACGCCACGCCGCTACCGGCGAGCGCCATGCTCGCTACGGTGGCTACTGCCACCGACAGGTGAGTGATTCTTCTGACTGTGCGCATGTGATCTCCCGATGATTGGCCGTCGCCTCGTGAAGATACGCATATCCATGCTTGTCGTGGCGTGAAAGGCTGTTCGGGGGAGCACGCTGCGAGTTGCCGGATCGGGGGCTCGGACGAAGACGCGAGCCCCGCACCTCGGCAGGGTGCGGGGCTCGCGGGGCTCAGCGCGTCAGCGAGCTGACGAGAGAATCGATCAGGAGCCGGAGCTGCTCGATCCGGCGCCGTTGTCGGTGGGCGCGGCGGGCCCACCGATGCCGGTGCTGCCGGAGGCGCTACCGGCGAAGGCCTCCATCGGGTTGCCGACCACGGCCGGGAACAGGTGCGGCTCCATCGGGCCGTTATGACCCATGCAGATCACGGCGAGCGCGTAGATGTTCGAGGGCACGTTCTGGGCGGACAGCCAGCCGTCAACGCCGGGGATCGTCATGGGCAGGTTGAAGCCGAGGGCGCCGGGTCCATCGAGGGCGATGACATCGGGGTTATTGCCGAGCGCCGCGACGATCGGCATGAGGTTGCCGCCACCGGCGACGGCGGCGCCGGCGATGTCGGCCGCAGCGTACGGCGGAACGAGCATGCCCATGCAGGACTGGCTGGGGAGCGGGGCGGTGACGTGCACGTTCACCGTGTTGCCCGCGATGTGGACGAACGGCGTCGCGGCGTTGGCGGCGCCGGCGCCGGCGACCGAGATGCCCGCGGCAGCGGTGGCGGCGACAGCGAAGCCCGCGGCTGCCTTCTTCAGGTTGGTCATGGGAAGCTCCTTAAAGGGTGCCTTGAAAACAGTGGTCTCCCTCACTGAGTCGCTCAGCGGACTGTAAGTGTTACATCAGCCGAGGCTCCGTATCGGCAGATTGACCGATCACCCTTCTCGACCCACACGACAACGCCCGGCCCGCAGAAGCGGACCGGGCGTCTCAGTCTCAGTTAGAGAGCAGTGGTTCTGGCGGTCACTCGCCGCCGACTGCGGAGGACAGGATGGCGCCGAGGCCGCTCTCGTCGCCGCCCTGCAGGAGCGAGGACGCGGTATCGAGCAGGCCGTCCGAGCTCAGACCGCTGATGATGTCGAGCGGGTTGCCAACCGTGACCGGCTTGAAGGACGGCTTCGAATCGTTGGTGCAGACGGTGATCAGCGCATACACGTTGTTCGCGACCTCCTTCGCCGTGACAGTGCCCGACGGGGAGGCGGTGGTGAGCGCGACACCGGGCAGCGTGCCATTCTTCAGAATGGTCACGCCCTCGAAACCCTCGATGTCTTCGATGCCCCCCGTGCCCTCATTGATCGTCTTGATGATCGATTCGACGGCGGTCGGAGGAACGAGGGCAGCGGCGCAAGCGTCCGTGGACTCACCCTCCTCGAGGGTGAAGGTAGCGGAGACGGTGTTGCCGTCGACATCGTGGTCGACGGTGGTGGCCGAGGCGACGCCGGCGCCGGCGAGGGCGAGTCCGGACGCGGCGGCGAGGACGCCGAGGCTACGAAGGGCGGTACGGGACTTCGACATGAGGGAAAAGCTCCATTCGGAGATGAGGGGGAGGGGAAGTGCGAATGGGGGCCGTATCTGACCGACCCTCTTTCGCTAGTCAATCTTAACCGGACTCTCAGCCTTCTGAAAAGGGTTCGCGGCCAAGAAGGCTCGAAGGGGGGTGGCTGGCGGCGCACCAAGTGCCCGTGGATATGACGACGCCCAGCCGGTCGGGCCGGCTGGGCGTGATCGACGTGCGAAGAGGAGTTACTCGGCGTCGCCCGTGGCGGATGACAGGGTGCCGAGGAGGTCGCCCTCCTCGCCGCCGCCGATGGCGGACGAGAGGATGCCACCGAGGCCGCTGTCGTCGCCGTTGAGGACGGAGGAGAGGGTGCCGAGACCGTCGCCCGAGCTGCCCATCTCGACGGAGCCCATGATCGCCTCCATCGGGTCGCCGACGATGACACCCGGGTTGATCACCGGCTCGTCAAGCGTGCACTTGGAGATGAGCGTGTACACGTTCGGGTCTAGCTTCGCGTACACGGTGTTCTTGCCGACGGCGACGGAGATGAGCCCGGTTCCGCCACCCTGGCCGTCCTCGGCGGTGGTGAGCGCAGTGACGGCCGTGTCGCCCTTGATGATGTCGAAGAGATCCCCGAGGTCGCCGGTAGCCGCACCCTGAACCTGGCTGATGACGCTGGCTGCCCCCGCCGTGGGAACGGCCACGGCAAAGCAGAGCGAGCCGTCGTACCAGGTGTCCTTGGTGAAGCTGACAGACAGTAGGTTGCCGTCGACCTCATGCGTCGTGGCGGCCATCGCGGCGCCGGCTCCGGCGACGGTGAGGGCGGTGGCGGCGCCGAGCACGGCGGCCGAACGGGCGAAGGTACGGGTGACAGTCAAGGGGGTCCTCCGGGGAGTGGCAGGCGAGAGGGTCCCCGCCGCTGACGATAAGGCGATGCTCACGCTACCTGAGGATTCGATGAATGACTCCCGATACGCTTCATCTCCGTGCGCCGGTCCGGGAGGACGGTGACAAGACAAAAGGGTGCGCGCCCAGAATGGTTCATCCTGGGCGCGCACCCTCGTCGTTAGCGCGCGATCCGGGCGCGTAGGTCCCCAGCGCGCAGCGGTGCGCCGGGCTGGCTCAGCCCAGGTCGCGCAGCGCACCCAGGCGGCCGTGCGCCTGCGTCATGATGCGCTGGATGAGCTCGTCACAGCTGGGCAGGTCCTCGATCATGCCGACCACCTGCCCGGAGGCCAGCACGCCGGCCTCGGTGTTGCCCTCGACCAGCCCGGCCTTGAGCAGCATCGGCGTGTTGGCGGCCATGACGATCTGCTGCCACGTGCGCTCGGACGACTTCTTCATGTTGAGGCCGTCCTTGGCCAGCTGCTGCCACTTCATGCCGGTCATGGCCTTGAACTTGTTGGCGTTCTGCACGGCCGCGACCATGCCCTTGACCGGGCTGCCGGACTCGAGCGCGTTGACCAGCCCGGTGCGCAGCACGCGGTGCGGCATGCCGTCGACGCGGGTCGAGACGACCGTGTCCTGCAGGCCCCGCTCGAGGTACTGCTGCTTGACCGCGTTCGGCACCTGCGAGTCGCTGGTGAGCAGGAACCGCGTGCCCATCGCGACGCCCGCGGCGCCGTAGGACAGCGCCGCGACCAGCCCGCGGCCGTCGAAGAAGCCGCCGCCCGCGACCACGGGGATCGACGTGTTGCCGGCCCCGCCCAGGGCGTCGATGACGCTGGGGAGGAGCAGCGTGGTGGCGACCTGACCGGTGTGACCACCGCCCTCACCGCCCTGCACGATCACCGCGTCCGCGCCCCAGGACGCGACCTTGACGGCGTGCTTCGCGGCACCGATCGAGGGGACGACGACGAGGCCGTTCTCCTTCAGACGGGCGATCAGCTCGGGCTTCGGTGCGAGCGCGAACGACGCGACCTTCACCCCGTGGCGGATCATCAACTCGCAGCGCTCGGCGGCGTCCTCGGCATCGGCCCGGAGGTTGACACCGAAGGGCTTGGAGGTGAGTTCCTTGGTCCGGATGATGGCGGCCTCGAGCTCCGAGTACGTCATGGTCGCGGACGCGATGATGCCCAGGCCGCCGGCGTTGGCGGTGGCGGCCGTCAGCTCGGGACCGGATACCCAGCCCATGCCCGTCTGGACGATCGGGTACTCCACGCCGACGAGACGGGTGAAGTCCGTCGACAGTGTGGCGGCGCGAGCGGTGCCGGTGGCGGCGTCGTCGTCGCTCACTTCTTCTCCTCCGCGGGGACCTCACGGTTACGGAAGCCGCGCGGATCGATCACCTCGCGGATCAGACGCAGCTCCTCCGCGGACGGGTCGCGTGTGACGCCCGCCTCGGCCAGACCGGCAACCTCGAAGCCCGTGTTCTCCGCGACCTCCTCGGCCGTGACACCCGGGTGCAGGGTGACGGCGCGCATCGTGCGGCCGGGGCCCTGGAAATCGAAGACACCGAGGTTGGTAACGATCTTCGGGATGTGGTGGAAGCGGAAGGCCGGGTCGCCCTCGGTGTAGCGGTCGTAGCCGATGCCGCACACGATGTCGACCTTCTCGGGGAAGACGCGGGTGCTGTGCTTGCCCACCCAGTAACTGGTGGCGTGGGCGATCGAGTTGCCCGGCGCGCCACGCAGGCCGAACATCTGGCGCGTCGGCTTCTGGACGTCGTCACCGAACGCCGAGAGGTTCTGGTTGCCGTACTTGTCGATCTGGTTGGCGCCCATGACCACGTGGCGGGCGCCGGCCTGCAGCACGTCGAAGACGCGCGGGAACGGGATGTAGCCCTCGAAGTCGATGAGCTTGCCCAGCGGCGGGGTCTGGCCGAGGAAGCGGTACTCGCCATCGGTGATGAGCAGGTCCGGCTCGGTGGTCATCCGCGCGAGGCGGGCGCCCAGGGTGGCCATCGGGGTCATGGGGGAGGCGAAGATCTCCCCGGCACCGGCGAAGATCTCGGCGCAGGCGATCGCGCAGTACTCGGCGCGCGTGATGTTCTCGCTCACGTGTCAGCCCTCCTTCTCGGCCGCGATCTTGGCGGCGAACTTGGTTACGGCCTCCTGGTACGCGGCCTCGTCGCCGGACAGGAACTCTTCGGTGAACGCGGCCCAGGACTGCTCGTCCTTGGCGGCGGCCGCGTAGTGCTTCTGGAACGCCTCGTCGCGGCCGTAGCCGCCGGCGAACGTGAAGTGCGCGCCGTTCGGGGCCTCGGAGACGGTGTCGACGAACATGCGGCTGATCAGCATGCGCTGCGGGCCGACCTCGTTCATCAGCGCATCCGCCGAGTCGACGATCTCGTCGGTCTCGAGCAGGACCGTGTCGGCGGCCATGGCGTACAGGTCGTCGAAGTAGCCGTCGGCGCCGGTGAATGCGGCGTTGCCGTGCTTGTCGGCCTTGTCCAGGTGGATGAGCGCGGCGTCCATGCGCAGCGCGGGCATCGCGACCAGGGTCTCGGTCTTGCCCTCGAAGTCGTACGGGGAGTCGACGGTCTTGAGCTCGTCGCCCCAGAACCGGAAGACGTCCGAGCCCAGGCCGGCGCGCGTGGGCAGGAACGGCAGGCGCTGCGCGGCGGCGGTGAGGCCGGCGCGGACCATGCCCTCGTCCATCTCGCGGGAGATGATCGAACCCTCGGTGCGGCGCTTGGCGAACCACGGGTCGTAGAACGGTGCCGAGTCCAGGGTCACGAAGCCGTAGTACGCCTTCGAGACCTTGCCCGCCGAGCAGAGCAGGCCGAGGTCCGGGCCACCGTAGGTGATGACGGTCAGGTCGGTGAGATCCTCGCGGCGGAGGATCGCCCGGACCAGGGCCATCGGCTTGCGCCGCGAGCCCCAGCCGCCGATACCGATGGTCATACCGCTCTCGAGGCGTGCGACGGCCTCGTCGAGGCTCGTGCGCTTGTCGCGCGGGGTGGGGGTCGTCGTCACTTGTTCTCGCCCGTCCTCTCGGATTGCTTGACTCGTTTATCCAGGTTCGTACCGCTCTTGACGAACTCGTCTCGGTGCTCATCGGCCACGCCGGCGAGGTTGAGTTCGAAGGTGAAGCCCTGCTCCATGCGGTACGAGGACTTCACGTCGACCGGGTCGATGTGGTTGATGGCCTCCTTGGCCGCCCGGATCACGCGGGTGTCCTTGGCGGCGATCGCCTCCGCCAGCTCGCGGGCCGCGGCGTCGAGCTGGTCGCGAGGGACCACCTCGTACACCGTTCCCCAGTTGTGCAGCTGCTGCGCGGTGACGTTGCGGGAGGTGAAGTACAGCGTGCGCATCATGTGCGGCGGCACCATGCGCGCGAGGTGGGTGGCCGCGCCGAGCGCGCCCCGGTCCACCTCGGGAAGTCCGAAGACCGCGTCATCGGAGGCGATGATGCAGTCGGCATTGCCGACCAGCCCGATGCCGCCGCCCACGCAGAAGCCGTTCACGACGGCGATCACGGGGACCGCGCATTCGTAGACGGCGTTGAAGGCCACGTAGCAGCCGCGGTTGGCGGCCAGCAGGTGGTCGAAGCCCTCGAAGTCCTGCATCTCCTTGATGTCGACGCCGGCGTTGAACCCGCGGCCCTCGGCGCGCAGGATCACGACGTGGACCTCGGGGTCCCGGCCGGCGGCCAGGATCTGCTCGCCGAGTTCGAACCAGCCCGCGGACGGGATGGCGTTGACGGGGGGATAGTCGACGGTGACGGTCGCGATACCGTCTGCGCCCTTGTCGACGCTGATGCCCATTGGTGCTCCCTTCGCACGCCACCGCCGCCTGAGACGGTCCGGTGACTAACCAAACGCTTGCTTGGTAGGCTAGCACGCATGACGAACATCGATCTTGGTCTGGCGGGGAAGGTAGTCCTCGTCACCGGAGGCGTCCGAGGCGTCGGCGCCGGCATCAGTCGAGTATTCAGAGATGCCGGCGCCGTCGTCGTCACCTGCGCCCGGCGACCCGCCGACGAGGGCTCCGATGTCGCGGACCTCGAGTTCCACCCGGCCGACCTCCGCGACCCCGACGCGGTCCGCGAGATGATCGACGCGATCGTCGCCAAGCACGGCCGCCTCGACGTGGTGGTCAACAACGCCGGCGGCGCCCCGTTCGCGCTGGCCGCCGACGCCAGCGCCAACTTCCACGCCAAGATCGTCGCGCTCAACCTGCTGTCCGCGCTGACCGTCGCGCAGGAAGCACACCGGGCGATGACCGCCGACGGGCCCGACGGCCAGATCGGCGGCGTGATCGTCAACATCTCGTCCGTCTCCGGCCACCGCCCCTCGCCCGGCACCGCCTCCTACGGCGCCGCGAAGGCCGGCATCGACTCGCTCACCCAGTCACTGGCCGTCGAATGGGCCCCGGCGGTGCGTGTGAACTCCGTCGTCGTCGGCCCCGTGAAGACCGAGCTCGCCGAAATGCACTACGGCGACGCCGAGGGCGTGGCCGCCGTCGACGCCACCATCCCCATGGGGCGCATGGCCGAGCCCGCCGACGTCGGCCGGGCCGCCGCGTTCCTCGCCTCGCCACTGGCCGCCTACATCACCGGCGCCGAGCTGCTGGTCCACGGCGGCGGCGAGAAGCCCGCGTTCCTCTCGGCCTCCACCGCCGAGAACAAGCACTGACCGAGAACACCCGCACCGACCATTTCAACCAAGGAGACATCAATGGGAATCTGCGACGGACGCGTCGTCATCGTCACCGGCGCCGGCCGCGGAATCGGCCGTGAGCACGCGCTGGCCTTCGCCGCCGAGGGGGCGAAGGTCGTCGTGAACGACCTCGGCGCCGGCATCGACGGCACCGACGTGGGGGAGCACCCCGCCGAGCAGGTCGTCGCCGAGATCAAGGCCGCCGGCGGTGAGGCCGTGATCAACGGTAACGACATCTCCTCGTGGGAGGGCGCGCGCGAGCTCGTCCAGCAGGCCATCGACACCTTCGGCGGGCTCGACGTGCTGGTCAACAACGCCGGCTTCCTGCGCGACAAGATGCTCGTCGGCATGACCGAGGAGGAGTGGGACAAGGTCACCACCGTGCACCTCAAGGGCCACTACGCGCCGCTGCGTCACGCCGCCGAGTACTGGCGCGCCGAGTCCAAGGCCGGGCGCCCTCGGGCCGCGCGCGTCATCAACACCTCCTCGGGCGCCGGGCTGTTCGGCTCGGTCGGCCAGGGCAACTACGCCACAGCCAAGGCCGGCATTGCGCTGCTGACCATCCAGACCGCGGCCGAGATGAAGGGCTACGGCGTCACCGCCAACGCGATCGCCCCGTCCGCCCGTACCCGAATGACCACCTCCGCCGGTGAGGCCATGGCCGCGCAGATGGCCGCCCCCGAGGACGGCTCGTTCGACGTGATGGACCCGGCCAACGTCTCCCCGCTGGTCGTGTGGCTGGGCTCCGAGGAGTCCGGCGACGTCTCCGGCCGCGTTTTCGAGGTCGAGGGCGGCAAGGTCACCGTGTGCGACGGCTGGCAGCGCGCCGCCTCCGAGGACAAGGGCGCCAAGTGGGATCCGGCCGAGCTCGGCTCCGTGGTCCCGCGCCTGCTGTCCGAGTCGCCGACCCCGGTTCCGGTCTACGGCGCCCGCTGAGCTGACGCCGGGTCCCGCTTCCGGCTCGGCCACGCGCCCGGCCCCCCGTGCCGCCCCGCGCGGTTGCAAGACATCGCCGTCCATCTGCAAGACAGATTGGTCGAGATTCCGGACTGGAATCGCATCTGGTGTCGTGCAGATCGTGAGGGCTGTCTTGCAACCGAGGTTCGGGTGGCGAGAGCAGACCGTGAGCGAACAAGAGGGAGCCCCGCACCTTTCGAGGTGCGGGGCTCCGTCAGTTTCCGGCCGACCGGATCAGGTCAGGGGCGCGGGCAGTTCTGGGCGTCGACCGAGCCGAGGCCGGCGAGCTGGTCGATCTGCGCCTGCGGCAGGTCGCACAGCGGGAAGCCCGGCAGCGGCGGAAGCTGGACGTTGGCACCGGCGGCGGCACCGACGGCCGCGCCGCCGAGGGCAGCAGCGCCGCCCAGCGACAGGATCGGCAGCAGGCCGCCGCCGACGCTCATCTCGACGCTGTTGACGGTCTCGAGGGAGGACATCGCACCGACCGTCGAGCCAAGATTTGTCGAGGCGGTGCTCATGTCGAAGGCATTCTCGATCGAGCCGGTGAGCGCAGTGAGCGAACCGTTGACGGTCACAAGCTCCTGGGCGGAGCCGACAACGACGTAAGCGCTGTCGCTGGTGACGTTTCTGATCGCATCGGAGCTCGCGCCTGTCGAACCGCCGTTGCCGGTGACCGAGCCGAGAAGTCCGGTATCAGGATTGGACAGCGATCCGGAGGTGTTGGCGATCGAGCCCGCAGTCGCATCAGTGATGTTCTCGAGTGAGCCCCCATGCTCGATCGACCCGCCCAGGGCGCTGGTGATGTCGCCGGCCGAGCCGCCGTCTCCGATGGAGCCCTCGATGCCCGCCAGCACACCGGCGAGTGAGCCGCCGTTGCCGATGGCATCCGCGATGGCCCCGGTGATCGCGGTAGCGGAGCCGGTGTTGTCGATGGAGCCGGTGAGGGCATCGGTAAAGGCGCCGGTCGACCCGCCGCTGGCGTTGACGGAGCCGGTGATGGTGGTGACCGAGCCGGCGACATTGGTGAGGATGCTCTCGAGCGAGCCACCCTCGACGGATCCCGCGATGCCGTTCGCGATCGTGCCCGCAGAGCCGCTGATGTTCGCGGAGCCGCCAAGCTCAGTGGAGCCTGTGCCGATACCGGTGGTGGAGCCTTCGGGAATCACGCCAGCGGAGCCGGGGATCAAGCCCGCCGAGCCCGGAATCGACACGTCCGAGGACTGCAGGCCGTCCAGAATGCCGATGTCAAAGGTCGACTGAGCGTTAGCGACACCTGTGGCGCCGGACATGGCGAGGGCCGCCGTGGCGGCGGCCGCGGCGGCCCTGGTCATTTTCTTCATAAAAGTGGATCCTCTCGGCGAATCGCGGCACCAATGTGCCCTTTGGCACATGAGAATCCCCTGAATATGAACTTTTGTCAATGCCGCCACGCATGCCGATCGGATTGAGCGGTGTTCACGCCGCACACTGCTCATGACGTGCACAGCATGACAGGTCAGCCATTCGGCGAGCGTTCGGCTAACGCACGGGTTCGCAGATCACCACGGGTATGACGCGGCTGGTGTTTGCCTGATACTCAGCGAAATCCGCGTAACGCTCGACGAGCCGAGGCCACAACTCCGCCCGCTCGGCCGGAGACGCCTCCCTCGCCGTCATCGACCTGACCCGGCGACCCACCTGAACGGTGACGGCCGGGTCCGCCAAGACGTTGCGGTACCACTGCGGATGAGAGGGCAGCCCGCCTTGCGACGCGACCAACAGGACGCGGTCGCCGTCCGGGAGGTGCAGCAACGGGACCGTGCGTGGTTCGCCGGATTTACGGCCCGTCGTCGTCACCAAACACACCGGAACCGGCGCCCGCAGCGCCGACCCCACCCGCCAGGTTCCACCGATCCGACCGCCCGTGCGCTGGTACAGCCACGTGTTGGCCCGCGACATCACCTTGATCACGCCGACGACCCACGGCGCGCCACGCCGCGGGTCGTCGGTGCCGGTCTCGGGCTGCTGATCCGTCACTTGCCGCCGGCCATCGGCGCACGGACGATCACGTGCTTGCCGGGGAAGAACGCCGCGAGCTCACGGCGGCTCTCCTTGAGCGCCATCAGGCCGTAACCCTTCTTCCGCTCCTCTGGGTGGATCCAGATCGCAACGTCAACGTCGCCGTCGTTGACCTGCTCGCCGAACACGAGTCCCACCTGGGTGCCCCGCGCGCCGTCGACGGCGACAAACCACATCGCCGACTCGGCGTCGATCCGCTTCAGTCCCTCGCGGCGCTCCTGCTCCGTGCGGCTCTCGTCCCACGTGCCGCCGGTCGCCGACGAGGCGTCGGTCGAGCGCGCCTTGTACAGCGCATTGTGCTCGTCCGAGTCGCGAAACGGGTGCAGGGCGAAGCTTGACGGACTCGAGGCCTCCGGTTGCTCGGTGGTGCCGCCGACGAACGACTCGAGCGGGGCGCGCAGGACCTCGCGGGCCTCGTCCGTCGAGACCGCCAGGAGGTGGGACACGGCCTTGACCGCGTCGTCCGTGCCGGTGGCGGACGAGATGGCGGCAAAGATCTCCTGCCGACGTCCCGCGGCCGCCTCGATGACGTTGCTGCTCATGTCAGATCCTCTCGATGATGCTGGCCGAGGCCTGGGCGCCTCCCGCGCACATCGTGATGAGCGCGCGCTCGCCGTCCGTGCGCTCGAGCTCGTGCAGGGCGGTGGTGATGAGCCGCGACCCGGTGCTGCCGACGGGGTGGCCGATCGCGATGGCGCCCCCGTTGACGTTGACCTTGTCCATGTCGGGCCCGTGCACCTGCGCCCAGCTTAGGAGCACGGAGGCGAACGCCTCGTTGCATTCGAAGAGATCGAAGTCGGAGATCGACATGCCCGAGCGGTCGAGGACGCGCTGAGTGGCCTGGACCGGGCCGTCGAGGTGGTACTCGGGCTCGCCACCCACCAGCGCCTGGTGGACGATGCGCGCGCGGGGCTTGAGGCCGTGCGCCTTGGCGACGTCCTCGTCCATGAGCAGGACCGCGGCCGAGCCGTCGGACATCTGGCTCGAGGTGCCGGCGGTGTGCAGGCCGCCCTCGAGGACCGGCTTGAGGCCGGCGAGCGCCTCGGCGGTGGTCTCCCGCAGGCCCTGATCGCGGGTGACGGTCACCGTCTCGCCGGTGTAGGTGCCGTCCTTGAGGCGCTCGGGGGCGTCGACGGCGAAGGTCTCGCGATCGAACCGGCCTTCGTCCCACGCGCGCTGCGCATTGGCCTGCGACCGGACGCCCAGCTCCTCGAGGTCGGCGCGGCTCAGTCCGCGACGCTTGGCGATCCGGTCGGCAGCCGTGAACTGGTCGGGCAGATCCACCGTCCAGTCGTCGGGGCGGGGCATGCCGTTCTCGCCGTTGCCGACAGCCGCACGGAGCGCGATCCAGCTCATCGACTCGACGCCGCAGGCGATGCCGACGTCCATGGCGCCCGCGTGGATGAGGTTTGCGATGAAGTGGTTGGCCTGCTGCGCGGACGAGCACTGGCAGTCGATGGTCGTGCACGCGGTCTGCCAGGGCAGGCCGGAGGCGAGCCAGGCGCCGCGGGTGACGTTGTTGCCCTGTGCGCCGGCCTGGGTCACGCAGCCCCCGACGACCTGCTCGACCAGGGCGGCGTCGATGCCTGCCCGGCGGATGACCTCCTTCTGGGAGGCGCCCAGCAGGTGCGCGGGGTGGAGGCCCGACAGCGCGCCGCGTGCCTTGCCGATCGGGGTACGTACGGCCTCGACGATGACGGGATTTCCCATGGTTTTCCTTCCGGGAATCCGGCCGGAGGTAGACCTGGCCGGAACTGAACGTGTTCTAGTATGGTGCGTGGAACGTGTTCTAGATTACAGCCCGGGCGAGGGGTTCGCAGTATCCGGGTTGTGTGAGTGAACACCTGACGCAAACCGACGCGGCCAAGGAGTGCCAGTGCAGCCAGTCACCATTCCCGAGGGGTTCGACTTCACCGACCCGGAGCTCTACCAGAAGCGCCTTCCGCATCCGGAGTGGATGCACCTGCGGCAGACCGAGCCGATCTGGTGGTGCGCCAACGAGCCGGGTGCGGACGGATACGACGACGACGGCTACTGGGTCGTCACCAAGCACGCAGACGTCAAGGAGATCTCCCGGCGCACCAATGAGGTCTTCTCCACCTGGGAGAACACCGCTATCCCGCGCTTCGCGCCCGGGACGGAGCGCGAGATCGTCGAGATGACGCGCTTCCTGTTCATCAACCAAGACGGCGACGAGCACAAGAAGTACCGCCGCATCATCTCGAAGGGGTTCACCCCGCGGAACATCGAGAAGATGCGTGAGAACCTCGCCGAGAAGGCGCGGAGCATCGTGGAGACCGCAGCCGCCAAGGGCGGGGGAGACTTCATCACCGAGGTGGCCTCCGAGCTCCCGCTGCAGGCCATCGCCGAGCTCATCGGTATCCCGCAGGAGGACCGCCACCAGATCTTCGAGTGGTCCAACAAGATGACCAGCTACGACATCCCGGAGCTGGCGGACGAGTCCAACGCCGCCAACGCCGAGATCCTCGGCTACGCCATGGAGTTGGCCGCCAAGCGCGAGGTCGACCCCCGGGACGACCTGGTGACCAAGCTGGTCCAGGCCGACGTCGACGGCGAGCAGCTCACCGCGGACGAGTTCGGCTGGTTCGTGGTGCTGCTCGCGGTGGCCGGCAACGAGACCACCCGTAACGCGACAACCCACGGCATGATCGCGTTCCTGGAGAACCCGGACCAGTGGGAGCTGTTCAAGGCCGAACGCCCGGAGACCACCTACGACGAGATCCTCCGCTGGGCCTCGCCGATCTCCTCGTTCCAGCGCACCGCCACCGAGGATGTCGAGATCGGCGGCGTGACCATGAAGAAGGGCGACCGTGCCGCGATCATGTACGGCTCGGCGAACTTCGACGAGGACGTCTTCGAGGACCCGTTCAGCTTCAACATCCTGCGCGACCCGAACCCGCACCTGACGTTCGGCGGGAACGGCCCGCATTACTGCATCGGCGCCAACCTGGCGAAGCTGCAGATCGAGTTGATCTTCAACGCGATCGCGGACCACATGCCCGACATCACCTCGATGGGTGACGCGACCCGCCTGCGTTCGGGCTGGCTCAACGCCATCCAGGACTGGAAGGTCGACTTCAAGTGCCCGGTCCGGGCCTGATCGACTGACCCACAGCACGCACGGTGACGGCCCCGGCGCACCGCCCACCGGGGCGGAGCGCCGGGGCCGTCGGCGTCTCCTACGACCATCGCGCCGAATCCCCCACAGAACCAGGCAGGGTGACATCATGATCGACCCCCGAATCGACGACCCGTCCTTCCTCGAGCACCGCCACATCGACCGCGACGGCGTGGGCATCCACTACGTGGTCGCCGAACCGAGCGCGTCCGCAGACCAGCGCCCGGGCACCGTCGCGCTTGTTCACGGCTTCCCTCACTTCTGGTTCACGTGGCACCGCATGATCCCCGTCCTCGTGGACGCCGGGTGGCGGGTCATCGCGCCGGACCTGAGGGGGATGGGCGGCTCCGACGCGCCCACGAATGTCGAGGACTACGCGCCGCGCGAGGTGGTCGACGACCTGATCGCGGTACTTGACGATGCACTCCCGAAGTCGGAGAAGGTCGTGCTGGTGGGCTTCGACTTCGGCGCGGGCGTGGTCTACGACGCCTGTCACCTGGAGCCGGGGCGGGTCCGCGCGGTGATCGGGATGGAGAACCCCTTCATGGGCACCGCCGGGTCGGTCTCCCCTCTGGAGGGCTCGGCGATGATCGCCGAGAAGCACTTCCTGCATCTGCACTACTTCGCGCAGCCGGGCGTCGCCGAGGCCGATCTCGAGGGCCACGAGCGCGACTTCCTCGCCCGCGTGTTCTGGGCCCTGTCCGCCGACTACCACTACCTCGATGTGTGGCAGCACCCGTCGGGCACGACCTACCTCGATGCGCTGCCCGAGGCGCCGGAGCTGCCGTGGCGCTGGCTCACCGCGGAGGAGTTGGACCGCTACGAGACCGAGTACGTCCGCACCGGGTTCGCCGGTCCGCTGCAGTGGTACCGCGCGATGGACGCGTCCTGGTACGCCCGCAAGGAGTTCGAGCGTCAGACCAACCCCGTGCCGTACTACTTCGTCTACTCGGAGCACGATCCCGACCTCGAGGGCTTCCACGGCCGCGAGCCGCTGAAGAAGCTCGACCGATATCACGACGACGTCCGCCAGGTCCGCAGCGTGCCGCGGGCCGGCCACCTCATGCATCTCGAGGCCACCGAGGACACCCACCGCGAGATCCTGGCCTGCCTCGACGACATCGCAGCGACCATCAGCGCCGACCCCGGCGTGTAGCGCAACGCATCGCAGCCCCGCCCGCCCACTCGACGCAGCCCCCGCAGCCCCAACCCCTCCGGTTTGGACGACACTGTGCAGGGATTCGGGCCGAGAGCCGGCTCTGATGTCGTCCAAAGCGGGCGGCAAGGCGAGGGGAAGATGGGTGGGAGGGGCGAGGGCTGGCTGCATCACGCGGCTCCGGTTCGAGTGGCCCTACCTACGGCCGACGAGACGTGCTGGACCACTTCTTCGGCACTCATCCCGGCCGTGATTCGCACGACCTGCCAGCCGAGGTCTGCGAGTCTGGCGTTGACACGGAGATCCCATCGCCACTGCTCAGGGTTGCCGTGGTGGCTGCCGTCGTAGAAGATCGCCACCTTCCACTCGGGGTAGCCCAGGTCCGCAGTCGCGATCTTTCGACCGTCCGCGTCTCGGATCCGGAGCTGACTTACGGGGGCGGGCAGCGGGGACCGGGCGATGCGGAGCCGGACGAGAGTCTCCTGTGGTGAGTCGGCTCTCGGGTCGCAGTCCGACAGATGGGAAGCGACGCGACGTACGCCGTGGAGTCCGCGCATCCGTTCTGCCGCGGCCTCGACGGCGGCGATCGGCGTGCCCGTGGCGTTGCATACTGAGTCTACTGCGCAGACCATGTCGTCCACCGAGACCGCCCAGCGGGCGACATCGACTGCGGTACGGGCAGGAGAGGTCACGGTGATACCGCCGATGTCGATCTGATCGCTCACAGTGAGCGGTCGCCGAGGGCGCCGCCATCGCACGAGCGCGGGAGCCCGGGGATCGTGTGTCGAGTAGATGTCGATGCGTCGGTTCGCGTAGCCGGTCGAGTACCAGCGCTCACCTTGGACGTGGGCGGCCGCCCAGCCGGCGACGACGGACTCGTTGGGCGCCCACTTGCTCACGGCGGTGATCTCGTCCCATCGGGACAGGGTCTTGTCCGATGCCGCGTAGATGCACGGGACGATCTGGGTGTACCTGGTAGCCAGAGCGTGCCGGGAGAGAACTCCTGCAGAAAGGGCTGCGCGAGAGTCGAACGGTCCTCCGGCGCGCACTTCCTCTTCGATATCCCTGGGCAATCGTGCGGGGACATTCCTGTTGAACCGAGATGATCGCATGACAACAAGACTGGGCGATCGAGTACCGGTCTGAAGCGGTCACGAGGCAGCCTGTGGATGAAGCTGACGACCATCCACAGGCATGACATCCGAGGAATGTGCGTCCGGGCAGTATCCACCATCAGTTTGGAC
Organism: Dietzia sp. NPDC055343; assembly: GCF_053645265.1. NCBI lineage: Bacteria > Bacillati > Actinomycetota > Actinomycetes > Mycobacteriales > Dietziaceae > Dietzia > Dietzia sp. NPDC055343. The sequence goes on from NZ_JBSHMJ010000006.1 coordinate 154,977, forward strand.
GACACCAGTCGCGAGATTTCGCTGAAATCCCTGCGCGATGTCGTCCAAACCGGGAGAGGGGCCGGCCCGGGGAACTGTCAGTCGGTCAGGCCGTACTTCGCGCCGAAGTTGGAAATGGACTCGAGCTTCTGCTCGGTGGAGCAGTCGAAGCCGTGTCCCTC